>JBBJJH010000010.1 GCA_037623315.1 Halanaerobiaceae bacterium ANBcell28 | reverse complement strand
AATTTTTTCTGTATGCAGCTTTGAAGGTACATTAGATCTTTGATCTTTTGCACCATATGAAACATTATTTACTGAACGAAGTTAAGGTTGCGAAGCGTAGCGGAGTTACCATTGAGTGAAGAAATAATGTTGAATACACTTTTCGGTGGTAATAGCGAGGGGGAAACACCTGTTTCCATTTCGAACACAGTAGTTAAGTCCTTCTGCGCCTATGGTACTGCGAGGGTGACTTCGTGGGAGAGTAGGACACCGCCGAAATTCATTTTAATATTCTATTTTAATAGTAAAGTATTTGTTTTATAGCGAACTTGGTGATATATTCCAATGAGCAAAAAACAATTACTAAACAATGATGTTCCCCGATAGCTCAGTTGGTAGAGCAGATGGCTGTTAACCATCGAGTCGCAGGTTCGAGTCCTGCTCGGGGAGCCATTTTTTTTACATAATTTTTTCTTCTAAAAAATATATCTAAAAAGCAGGGAATAATCATTTTTTATAGAATTATTGTTATGGAGATACAAATATTTATATTAGGAGTTGTTAAAATTGCTTAGAACAATATTTTATATTTTCTTATACATTTTCTTGACAGGGTGTATAATTTTTTTATTTGTAAAGGATCAGTTAATAAGTGATAAATTAGAAAAAATAAGGGCACCGTTTTTTGAGAAGATTTATAATAAATATAAAATTAATAAGAAAAGTAGAAATAAAATAGAAGGTTTACTAGATTGGATACAAATGATTGTGATTGTATTAATAATCGTAGCAATTATACAATTGTTTTATATAGGTAACTATACTGTTCCTACTGGTTCTATGGAGCCAACAATTATTCCAGGGGAAAGGTTTTTTGCTGAAAAGATCTCATATAGGTTTCGAGAGCCACAGAGGGAGGAAGTTTTAGTTTTTAGAGAGCCTTATAGAGATAGAGATCGATATACAAAAAGATTAGTAGCACTTCCTGGAGAATTTGTTAAAATTAACAATAATAATCTTTATATTAATAATAATGAGATAGAGATTAATGAAGGAATAAATTATTATAATTTTGGTACTCTTATAAGTAATAATGAATGGAAAGTTCCTCAAAAAGGTGACTATATTAGTATAGAATCAGGAACTTTTGAAGTAAATAATATTAGACTTACTTTAGAAGTATTAAGAGAAATGTTAAGAGAAAATCAAAATATACTTGATAATGAAATTTTTATTCATGAAGCTGTATTTATTTTAAATCAAGAACATTTAACAGGACCGATTTATGATAGAGATATTTTATATAATTTAATTAAAGGAGAAGAAGTCTTATTAGAAAATGATTATTACTTTACTCTTGGTGATAATTCAAGAAATAGTTATGACTCAAGGACTTGGGGGTTTGTATCTCAAGATAGAATTATTGCTAGAATGGGATTTAGGTTTTGGCCAATAAACAGAATTGGTTTAATTAAATAATATAAAATAATATGCTCTAAAAAATATACAGGAGGATTAAATAATGTTAAGTTCTAGAATGAGAATTTGGAAAGGTTTTTGGCAGTTAGCAGATCCAAAAATTTGGATTGCTTCAACCATACCGATGTTAGTCTCAGCAGCTATATCGTATAATACAACAGGAACTTTCAATTTTTATTGGTTTTTTTGGACAGTGCTAGGTATTTATTTAATAGAAATAGGAAAGAATGCTATTAATGAATTTGTAGATTATAATAGTGGTGTTGATCAATATGTGGAAAAGGAAGAAAGGACTCCATTTAGTGGAGGTAAAAAAACCATAGTAGATGGAAGACTAAGTGTTTTTGAAGTAAAAATAATTTCTGTAATTAGCTTATTAGCTGCTGTTTTAATTGGATTATATATTGTAATAGTTCGTGAAACAGGGGTATTTTGGCTTGGATTAATAGGATTTGCATTGGCTATATCTTATAGTTTACCGCCTTTTAAATTGGCCTATCGAGGTTTAGGTGAGATAACTGTTGGTCTAACTTTTGGTCCTTTAATTATGATAGGTACATATTTAGTACAGACTAATACTCTAACAAACCATGTTATATTAATATCTTTACCATTTGCTTTATTAATTACTAATATATTATGGATCAATCAATATCCAGATTATAATGCTGATAAAAAGGGTAATAAAATGAATTGGGTAGTACGTCTTGGCAGAAAAAAGGCTGTATTTGTTTATGAGTTTTTATTTTTATCAAGTTATATATCTATTATTGTATTATTTGTATATTTTAAAAATCCTTTATGGTTATTACCTTTTATAAGTTTACCCCTAGTTATTGAAGCAATAAAAACTGCTAGAAAGTATTATGACAATATACCAAAGCTTTTATCCGCTAATGCAAAATCAATACAAATTTATCAACTTTTTGGACTAACCTTATTTTTAGCAGCTATATTAGACAGTGTATTTTTCTAATATATAGACCTTTGCAATGCTACAATAAAACTTTGTAATAATACTCAGAATATTTACTAAGCATGTTTAATTATGGATGTATTATGCTTGAGTCTATAAGTAGGTGATATCTATAAATAACTTTAATTTTCATAATATGCAAAGAGAAATTATCTATACACTTATTATTATAATAGTTTTAACTGGCATTAAATGGAGTTTAAATAAAATAATTAATCGTAGGTTAAAAGATGTAAAAACTGCTTATCAATGGCGAAAAATTATTACATATTTAAGCTTTTTCTTTGCTTTAATATTAATACTACCAATGTGGATAAGAGGATTTGGAACATTTGTAACGTATCTTGGATTATCGACTGCAGGTTTAGCAATAGCTTTGAAGGACCTTCTTTCAAGTATGGTTGCTTGGATATTTATTCTATGGAAACGTCCTTTTTCTATTGGAGATAGGATAGAAATTGATGGGAAAGCTGGAGATGTTATTGATATAAGACTCTTCCAGTTTTCTATAAATGAGATTGGTAGATCCTATGCAGAACAAAGCACTGGTTGTGTAGTTCATATTCCTAATTATAAGATTCTAACAGAAAGTATAAGAAATTATACTAGTGGTTTTTCTTTTATATGGGATGAAATAACAATACTTATTACATTTGAAAGCGATTGGCAGAAGGCTAAAAGGATATTATTAGAGATAGTAGAAGAAGAAACTGGGCATTTTAAAGATTCGGCAGAGTATAAAGTAAAAGAAGCTGCAAAAAAATATCTTGTTTTCTATAAAAATTTATCACCAATTGTTTATACTAAAGTAAAAGATAGTGGAGTATTATTAACAATGCGTTTTATATGTGAACCACGTCAAAAAAGAGTTATAGAAAGCAAAGTATGGGAAAGGGTTTTATTTGCCTTTAATAAAGAAAAAACTATTGATTTTGCTTATCCAACAACTCGATTATACGGTATGGCTTTAGAAGAGAATCATTATTCAAAAAAAATAAGTAAACTAGAAAGTGAAGGTTTTTCTGATGATAAAATTTAATCCTATTGGGGTAATTAGAACTGATTATGAAGGTAAAGCACCTAGGCAATCAAAAAATGCTTCTGGGCACTATTTAGAAATAAATAAAGAATACACTAAAGGATTATTAAAATTAGATGAGTTTAAATATATACATGTGATATATTACTTAGATAGAATAGACAATGATCAAGAAATAAGTCTACAAAGTATGAGAGATAATAACTTAGTGGGAATCTTTGCAACAAGAGATGTAAACCGACCAAATCCAATAGCATTAAGTACTGTTGAGATTATACGAATTGAAGATAATAATATATATATATCAGGTATTGATGCCTTTGATAGAACTCCAATAATTGACATTAAACCATATATAAAAAATCTTGATATAAAAGAAGGTGCCAATTTGGGCTGGATAAAAGAAGATAATGTTTTAGATAACAAAGTGATTTTATATACTGACGGTGCTTGTTCTGGTAACCCAGGTCCAGGTGGTTATGCTGCCTTAATAATAAAAGATAATCAAGAATATGAAATCAGTGGTTATGAACCTATGACAACAAATAACAGAATGGAAATGATGGCTGTAATAGAAGGTTTAAAAGAGATAAAAGCGGGAACAGAAGTGAAGCTAGTGTCTGATTCCAATTATGTACTAAAAGGACTAAAAGAATGGATTCCATCCTGGAAAAAACGTAACTGGAAGACTGCTAGTAATAAAAATGTTAAAAATAAAGATCTTTGGATTGAGTTGGATATTTTAACAAATAACTATAAAATGGAATATATAAAGGTAAAAGGTCATTCAGGCCATGAATATAACGATCGGGTAGATTTCTTAGCTAGAGAGCAGATTGAAAACAACCATGGTGTATAAGTTAAAAGGAAAGAAAACCCGTATAATACGGGTTAAAGTAGTCTATGAAATAAATACTATTTATTAGTGCAAGAAGGACATAGTCCATAAAATTCTAAACGATGATTTTCAACTTGAAATCCTTTTTTTTTAGCTATTTCTTGATTAATTATTTTTCCAATAGGTATGTCTAAATCATAAACGTTTTCACAGTTATTACAGCTGAAATGATAGTGATTATCTGGATTACCATCAAATCTACTATATGAACTACCGAAATCAAGAACACTAATTTTACCCATGTCAGCAAGTAAGTTCAAATTTCTATAAACTGTACCTAGACTAATATTAGGTATGTCTTTTCTTACTTGTTCGTATATCCAATCTGCAGTTGGATGAATGTTTGTATTGCGTAGTACATCCAATATAAGTTTACGTTGCTTAGTCATTCGATGTTTGGTTTTTGGCATTTTCTTTTTCCCCTCTCGGTTATAAAATTCACTTTAAATTATAAATGATAATTATTACTGTTTATTATTTTATCAATTTATAAGTATAAAGTCAAGTAGAATAAAAAGTAATATACTTGACGATAAGTATAATATTTGATATCATTAATAAAAATTTTCAATTTGAAAGAGGTTGATAGTTATGGCGAAAAAAAAGCTAAAACGGATATTAACTGGAGATAGACCCACAGGTAAATTACATTTAGGTCACTATGTTGGAACTCTAAAAAATAGAGTTAAATTACAACATGAATATGATACATTTCTGATAATCGCTGATGTACAAGCTTTAACTACTAATTTTGAGAAACCGGAGCAACTGTCTAATGATATACGTCAGGTAGCAAAAGATTATTTAGCAGCTGGTATTGATCCGGAAATTACTACAATATTAGTCCAATCTTTAATTCCTGAAATAGCTGAATTAACAGTTTTTTTCTCAATGATAGTTACAGTGAATCAATTACAACATAATCCTACAATAAAATCTGAATCAGCACAATATGGTTATAATGATATGACTTATGGATTTTTGGGATATCCAGTAAGTCAAGCAGCTGACATAACTTTTTGTAAAGCTGATTTAGTTCCAGTTGGAAGTGATCAATTACCTCATGTAGAGCAAACAAGAAAAATAGCTAGAAAGTTCAATCAATTATATGCACCTGTTTTTCCTGAACCAGAAGCTTTAATAGGAGACTTTCCAAGACTTGTTGGTATAGATGGTAAAAATAAAATGAGCAAAAGTCTCAATAATGCTATATTTTTATCGGACTCTGTAAAAGAAGTTGAGTCCAGTATAAGAAAAGCCAAAACAGATCCTGCCAGAATTAGAAAAGATGATCCTGGTCATCCTGAGGTATGTACTGTTTTTGAGTATCATAAGGCTTTTAATAAAGAAGGGATTCCGGAAATAGAAGAGTCTTGTAAAGCCGGAACTATTGGTTGTGTTGCATGTAAAAAGAATCTATCAAATAAAATTAATGAACTATTAGAACCAATGCGTGAAAGACGTGTAAAATACGATAATAATCCAAACTTAGTTGATGAGATATTAATAGAAGGAACTAAAAAGGCAAGAAAAATAGGTAAACAGACATTAGCTGAAGTAAGAGAAGCTATGCATCTTGATTATTTTTAGAATATTATTCTGATTTATAAGTAAATATATATTAGGGTTATAAAAAAAGCTTAGTAAAATAAGCTTTTTCCTATTTTATCCTGATTATAATTTACTTAATCAAAAATTTATTAAAAATTTTAATTTGAATATAATGTTTCTTTTAATTTTTAATAAAGAATGGAGGATTACCAATGGAAAAACTTAAAATTGGATTGATTTTTGGTGGAAGGTCAGAGGAACATGAGATATCTATAATGTCAGCAAGATCAATATATTCTGTGATAGATAGAAACAAATATGAAATAAAACCTTTTGCTATTTCTAAAAATGGTTATTGCTTAGATTCTGAAGAATCTTTGAAAGTTTTAGAAAACCAAAATATATCAGTACTTATAAAAGATGAATTGCTCTCTTTGGCGAGTTCTTTTAAGCCTATAATTGAATCAAATATAGATTTAGCTTTTCCGATATTGCATGGTCCTTTTGGTGAAGATGGAAGATTACAGGGTATGTTGGAAATCTTAGATATTCCATATGTGGGAACGGGAGTATTGAGTTCTGCTGTAGGTATGGATAAGGCTATAATGAAAAATTTATTTGCAAATAACAACATACCGCAAGGACGATATAAAATAGTTTACAAATATGATATTAACGATATAAAAAAGTTACAAAAAGAAGTGAAAAGTGATATAGCTTGGCCTTGCTTTATAAAACCTGCAAATATGGGTTCAAGTATTGGTATTACAAAAGTAAATAAAGCAGAAGAGTTGGGATTAGCCTTAGAAGAAGCGTTTAAATATGACTATAAGGCAGTAGTTGAAGAATATATTCCTGGAAGAGAAGTGGAATGTTCAGTTTTAGGAAATACAAATATCCAGGTATCATTGCCTGGAGAAATTAAATCTAACAATGATTTTTATGATTATAAAGCAAAATATCAAGATAATTCTACTGAATTAATAATTCCAGCTAATTTGAGTGATAAAGTAATAAATGATATAAAAACAATAAGCCGGGAAGCTTTTAGAGCTGTAGATGCTCATGGATTTGCAAGAGTTGATTTTTTTATTACTAAAAAAGACGAAGTCTTAGTAAATGAGGTAAATACTATACCAGGTTTTACTCGCTATAGTATGTATCCTAAATTATGGGAAGTTAGTGGTTTACCATATAAAAATTTAATCGATAGATTAATTGAACTTGCATTGGAGTGGAACGAAATTATAAAAACTTAAGTTTTTTCTTTTGATTAATAATACTTATATATTTGATGAATAAAGGAGAAGAAGAAAGATGTCTCTAAATATTATGCATATTGATATGGACGCTTTTTTTGCATCTGTAGAACAAATAGATAAGCCTGATCTTAAAGGTAAACCTGTTATTGTAGGAGGTACTTTACTTGATAAGAGGGGCGTTGTATCTGCTGCTTCATATGAAGCTAGAAAGTATGGCGTCCATTCTGCTATGCCTATAGTAAAAGCTAAGAAGCTTTGTCCTAATGGCATTTTTTTGCCTGGAAATCATCAACGATATCGGGAAATGTCTAAGATAATATTTAATATATTCATGAAATACACACCTCTTGTAGAGGGTATATCAATTGATGAAGCTTTTCTAGATTTATCTGGCTGTCATCGCTTATTTGGTGATTCAAGAACAATTGGTAAAAAAATTAAAGAAGAGATAAAGAAAGAAACTGGATTGATTGCATCAGTTGGACTAGCTAGCAATAAATTTCTTGCTAAGTTATCATCTGATTTAGATAAACCAGATGGTTTTTTTGTTATTGAAGAGAATAAAGTAGCTGAAATTCTTGATCCCTTACCTGTCAGTAAAATATGGGGTGTGGGTAAGAAGACAGAAAAAATATTAAAAGCAAGAGGAATAGAAACAATTGCTCGACTAAAAGAATTGAGTATAATTGATCTAGAGACTTTATTAGGTAAAACAGGAAAAAAACTCTATCATCTCTCGAGAGGGATAGATAATAGAGTGGTAAACGTTAGTAATGAGATTAAATCAATTAGTCATGAAGAGACATATTCAGATAATTTAACTGATAGAAGATTGATCTATGCTAGTCTAATGAAAATGACAGCAAAAGTTTCTAGACGATTGAGAAAAAATGATCTTAGTGGATTTACTGTATTTATAAAAGTACGTTATAACGATTTTACTACCAAAAGTAGAAGTATTAGCTTAAAGGTAAATACTAATAGTACTGATATTATTTATCAAACTGCTAGGAAATTATTAGAAAAGGATAAGTTATTAGATAAACCTGTAAGGTTACTAGGTATAGGAGTAAGCAATATAAAAAATAATGATAAAAAGCAGTTATCTTTGTTTGAAGATAACATAAAAAAGGATGAATTAAGTAAAATCATTGATAATCTAAAAGATCGTTTTGGAGACAGTAGCATAAAAAGAGCAAGAAATTTAGAAAATAAACTTTAATATATGAAAAAGGGACATAATCCTGATAAAAGGCTTATGTCCCTTTTTTTATGATTTTTTACGAAAGATGTTTAACCATTTCAAAAAGGAAGGTAGTCTTAAGCCTCCCCCAAGTGATTTTGTATATTCGTTACTACTGTCTTTGTTTTTCGTCCAGGCATAGAAAAAATTAATTTTCATTATTTTATACCCCCTTTTTCATCTCTATTATATGTGGAATCAAGTGATAATGTGAATAAATTTAACATCTTATATTATAATTATATTTTCAAAATTAATTATTATTAAGAAAATTTACCTATAGAACATCTTTTTTTCTTAAAAAAAGAAGGAGATTTAGCATTTATAACGAATAATAAAATTATAGTGGTGAAAAGTGGTGGAAAGTGGTGCCTAGGTGGTGCTTTTTTCTATCTAAGTGGTAAAGTTGGTGATAAAAGATGTTTATGGGTGAATACCAACATAATATGGATGCTAAAGGGCGGGTAATTGTACCGGCTAAGTTTCGTGATGAATTAGGAGAAAAATTTGTTGCCACTCGTGGTTTAGATAATTGTTTATTTGTATATCCTATGAAGGAGTGGTCTTTATTAGAAAGCAAATTAACATCTTTGCCAATTACCAGCAAAAACGCTCGAACTTTTGTTAGATTTTTCTTTTCTGGAGCCACTGAATGTGAGTTAGATAAACAAGGTAGAATTTCAATACCTGTAAACCTTAGAGATTATGCTGAGTTAAGTAAAGAAACAGTTATTATCGGTTTGGCAAATCGAATTGAGCTATGGGCTAAGGAACGATGGGATAGTTATTTGGATGAAGCTGAAGATTCTTATGAAGACATTGCAGCGGCGATGGAAGAATTAGGTATATAGCTTTATTTTTTCAGAAGTAATTTTATCAAAGTAAAAATAGGATGTGTAAATATATGCAAGAAGAGCATAAACCCGTATTGTTAAAAGAAACAATAGATTATTTAAAATGCAAAAAAGATGGAATATATATAGACGGAACTCTAGGACGAGGTGGGCATAGTTTAGAAATTCTTAAAAAAATTTCTAATGAAGGAAAATTGATAGCTATTGACAGAGATATAGATGCTATAAATCAAGTAAAGGAAAAAATAAATAATTTCCAAAATCTCACTTTAGTTCATGATAATTATATAAATATACCTTCAGTACTTAAAAATCTTCAAATTGAGAAAGTAGATGGTATGCTTTTTGATCTAGGTGTTTCTTCTCCTCAATTTGATAATCCAGAAAGGGGTTTTTCATATAATTATGACGCTCCACTAGATATGAGAATGAATCAAGGACAGGATCTTACTGCTGCAAAAATTGTTAACACTTTTTCTAAAGAGGAAATAAGTAAAATAATAAAAAAATATGGAGAAGAAAAATGGTCATCTAGGATAGCTTCATTTATAGTTAAATTTAGGAATCAGAAAGAAATAAAAAGTACTTTTGATTTAGTGGAAGTTATAAAAGCTGCAATACCTGCGTCTGCTAGAAGATCAGGTGGACATCCTGCTAGACGAACTTTTCAAGCATTACGAATTGCAACAAATAATGAACTAGAACAAGTTGAAGAAATGATTCGCAGTATAATTCCGTTTTTGAAAACAGGTGGAAGAGTTTGCATTATTAGTTTTCACTCTTTAGAAGATCGAATAGTAAAATTAGGCTTTCGTCAATTAGCAAAAAAATGTGTCTGTCCTCCAGACTTTCCAATCTGTACTTGTGATAAAGAAGCAAAAATTAAAATTATTACCAGAAAACCTGTGATTGCTGGAGAAGATGAGTTAGATGAGAATCCAAGAGCTAGAAGTGCTAAATTAAGGGTAGCTGAAAAGAAATAATTCATGTATAATGCTTGAAATCTTTTAAAAATACCTTAGAAAGTATTAAGGAAAATTTAAAGTTCTAAAATGAAAGGTGGGTGAATAAATTTGTTACAAACGAGCCCTAAAAAGACTTATAATTATAGTTGTGTAAACAGTACACAAAATGGTAGAAAAAATAATAATAATAATAGAAATAGAAATAATGTATCGTTATCTACACTGCTTTCATTCCTTATAATTATTGTTTTTTGTATAACTTTAACTGCATCATACATATATCAGTTTGTACAAATTGCTCATCTTAATTATGATATAAACAATTTAGATACTCAGTTAAGTGAACTTAGGGTAGAGAATAATGCTTTAAGTCTAGCTTTAGCTAAAGAGAGGTCAATAGTAAGGATAGAAAATATAGCACGATCAGAATTAGGAATGGTTGAACCAGATGATGTTAAAATTGTGATCTTAAATAATAATGGTCAGGATTATGATGAACATATTTTAAGTAATAAAGAGCCTATATTTTTTGCTAGATTTTTTACTAATATTTTAAATGTGATAGGAACAGCTAAAGCTGAAGAATTAGAATAAATAGGGGGAGTTTATGTGATATCTCATCCTCATTTGCTAATAAGAAAACGAATTTTGTTTCTTTTTCTTATTTTCTTTTTTTTAATATTTAGTCTTAGTATAAGACTAATATGGATTCAGGTTGTTAATAATGAAGAGTATCAACGGAAAGCTCTAGAACAACGAACGAGAGATCTTGCCGTAGAGCCAAAAAGAGGAATTATATATGATAATAAGGGAAGAGAACTAGCTGTAAGTGCTAGTAGTGAGACAGTAGTAGCAATTCCATATGAAATAAAAAATCCTGAAAATACAGCTAGACAGTTGGCAGATGTTTTGGGAATGAATTATGAAACTGTGTTTGCTAGAATAACTCGTCAAGCAAGTGCAGTTTATGTAAGTAGAAAAATACCTGATGAAATAGCTGCAAAAGTCCGTAAACTTGATTTGGCTGGAATTACTTTTACTGAGGAAAGTAAACGCTTTTATCCTAAGAATAATCTAGCTAGTCATATTATTGGTTTTGCAGGAATTGACAGTCAAGGATTAGATGGTTTAGAACTTTCATATGATAATTATTTACGAGGTACTCCTGGTAAGATAAAAACTGAAAGAGATGCGGCAGGCAGACATATACCTGATGGTTATCAAGAATATGTTACTCCTAATGACGGATATAATTTATATCTTACCATTGATGAAGTTATACAATTTATTGCAGAGAGAGAATTAGCAAGGGCTATGAATGATTTTCAAATATCAGGTGGTACTGTTATTGTAATGGACCCAAGTACTGGGGGTTTGTTAGCAATGGCTAACCGACCTGATTATGACCCTAATAATTTTGCTAATTACGCTCAAAGAGATTGGCGAAATCGTGCTATTTCTGATGGTTTTGAACCTGGTTCTACATTTAAGATTATAACGACAGCTGCAGCATTAGAAGAGGGTGTTGTAAGTGAAAATGATCAGTTTTTTGATCCTGGTTATATTAGGGTTGGCGGGGAAAGAATTAACTGTTGGAAACATGGGGGACATGGTAGCCAGACATTCGCAGAAGTAGTTGAAAATTCATGTAACCCAGGATTTGTTCAAGTTGGAACTAGAATGGAGACAAATGTTTTTTATAATTATATTCAAGCCTTTGGTTTCGGCTCTCAAACGTCAATTAGATTACCCGGGGAAGCCAGAGGAATATTATCATCATATGATGCGGTAGGTCCAGTAGAACATGCAACAATGACATTTGGTCATGGTATTACCGTTACTCCAATTCAATTAGTATCAGCTATTTCTGCAGTTGCTAATAACGGAGTTTTGTTACAACCTAAACTAGTTAATGAAGTAAGAACAAGTGATGGAGAATTAGTAGAAAAAGTAGAGACAATACAGGTTAGGCAAGTAATTTCAGAAGAAACAGCCACTAGAACATTATCGCTTTTAGAAAAAGCTGTAAGAGATGGAACTGGTCATAATGCATATATCGAAGGATATCGTATTGGTGGTAAAACCGGTACTGCTAAACATTATGGAGCAGAAGTTTATGATACTTCATTTATTGGTATATTACCTGCAGATGATCCTCAGTTAGTAGTATTGGTTGTTTTATATGACGTGACAGGTTATCCATATTATGGTAGCCAAACTGCGGCTCCAATATTTCGTAATATAGCATTAGATACTTTGCGTTACTTAGAAATACCTCCACAAATAGCTAGACATGAAGATGATGATGATTTAATATTTAATGAAGTTCCAGATTTAAAGAAAAAAAATATATTTGAAGCTGAAGAAATCTTGAGAAAAAATGGTTTTGGTGTTAAAATAATAGGAGACAAAAATACAGTTATTAGACAGGTGCCATTAGCTGGAGCAAGTGTTTTATCAGGAACTACTATCTTATTGTTTAGTGAAGAAAGTTCTGAACAATTTATGGTTATTGTACCAGATCTTGAAGGCTTAAACGAAGAAGATGCACGTAATTTATTAGCACAATTAGGTCTGGGAATTAGTAGTCAAGGTAGTGGTATTGTAAAAAGTCAAGATATAGATTCTGGTATAAGGGTACCGGCAGGCACTAAAATTAATGTATTATTAGAAGAAGGAGGGTAATTTTTCCGTTCTATGGTTAAAATAAGAGTGGAGGTAATATAAATGACTTTGAAAGAGTTATTAAAAGATATAAGCATTATTGATGTGCTTGGAGACTTAGAAAAAAATATAGATAATATAGAATACGACTCCCGCCAAGTCAAAGCGGGGAGTCTTTTTGTTGCTATAGAAGGATTTAAACTTGATGGGCATAATTTTATTAACAAGGCAATAAGTAATGGTGCTGTTGCGATAGTAATTGAAAAAGAATTGGATCAATATATTGATGATATTACATATGTTAAGGTTAAAAATACTAGAGAAGCAATGGCCTATATAGCGGCTGTTTTTTATAACTATCCTCTAAGGGAATTGGATTTAATCGGAGTTACTGGAACTAATGGTAAAACTACCACTACTTATTTATTAAAAACCATGATGGATAATATTGATTTGGAAACTGGTTTAATAGGTACAATAAAAAATATTATAGCTGATAAAGTTTTACCTGCTACACGTACTACCCCAGAGTCATTAGATTTGTATAGGCTCTTTGATAAAATGATTGATGCTAAAGTATCTAATGTTGTAATGGAAGTTTCTTCACATGCTTTAGATCTTAAAAGAGTAGAAGGAATGAATTTTAAAATAGGTATTTTTACAAATATAAGTCAGGATCATTTGGATTATCATAAAACAATAAGTGATTACCTTAACGCGAAAAGCAAATTATTTAAACAGTTAAAAAAAGATGGTTATGCTATAGTAAATGTAGATGATTTACATGCTAATAAAATTATTAATGCATCTAAGGCTAAAATAATAAGTTATTCTATAAATAAAGAATCAGATTTTAGAGCAGTTAATATCGAATTGAGTCCACGAGGTGTTTCTTTTTCAGTTGAAGGTAAGATGAATTTTGATATCCATATGAAACTTAGTGGTTTATTTAATGTTTATAATACTTTGGCAGCTATTGCTTGTGGTTATGCTTTAGGACTTGAAGAAAAGCAAATAATAGATGGCTTAACAAATGTTAAAGGTGTAGCTGGTAGATTTGAAGCTATAGATGAGGCTAAGGATTTTTCTGTAATAGTTGATTATGCGCATACTGCTGATGGTATGGAAAATGTATTAAAAACAGCTTTGGAATTTGTAAAAGGAGATATCATAGTTGTTTTTGGTTGTGGTGGCGACCGAGATAAAGGGAAAAGACCTCAGATGGCTGAAATGGCAGCAAAATATGGTGACTATGTTATTATAACCTCTGATAACCCTCGTTCTGAAGAACCAATAGCTATTATTAATGATATAGAAAAAGGTCTTAAAGGTTATTCTGTTCCTAGTGAGAAAATAATAGATAGGAAAGAAGCTATTTATCATGCAATTCAAATAGCAAAACCTAAAGACTTGGTGCTGATATTTGGCAAAGGACATGAAACTTATCAAGTATTTAAGGATAAGACAATACCTTTTGATGATAGGGAAGTTGCCCGTAAGGCAATAGAACAATTTTCAGGGGATGATAAACATTGAAGAATTTAAAATTAAATTTTCTTCTTGAAGCTGTTTCTGGAAAATTATTGCAAGGTTCAAATCTTATAGAAATTTCTGGAGTATCAATAGATAGTAGGTCGATAGATGAAAATGAAGTATTTTTTGCTATTATTGGTGAAAAGTTTGACGGACATGATTTTATTAAAGACGCTATTGCAAATGGAGCAGTCGCAGTAGTTGTTGATAGAAAAATAAATGAAGTTACTGAAGACATAGCTATAATATTAGTTGATGATACTTCTGCGGCACTACAGGATTTAGCCAAAAATTATCGATTGAAACTAGATGGATTAACTGTTATTGGGATAACTGGATCAGCTGGTAAAACATCTACTAAGGATATGTTAGCTTCAGTAATGAGTATGCGGAAAAAAACTAAGAAGACTAAAGGAAATTTAAATAATTATTATGGTTTACCTCTTACACTACTTGATTTTGAAGGTGATGAAGATATAGCCGTATTAGAAATGGGTATGAGTGATCTTGGTGAAATTGAGTTATTAACAGATATTGCTCAGCCTCAGATTGGAGTTATTACTAATGTAGGAGAAGCACATTTAGAAACTTTAGGTAGTGTTGAAAATGTTGCTAAAGCAAAAAGTGAGCTTATTTCAGCTCTTCCTAAAGATGGATTAGCTATTTTAAATTATGATAATAACTATGTTAGAGCTATGAAAGAAGTTTATAAAGGAGAGAAGATAATTTACTATGGTCTTTCTAGAGAAGCTGATATATATGCAGATAATATTAAAACAAGAATGGATGGGAGTATAGAATTTTCTGTAAATTATCAAGAAGAAGTTAATGATATTTTATTGAATAGAACAGGACGTCATAATGTTTATAATGCTCTTGCAGTAATTGCTGTAGCTCGTCATTATAATCTGACATATCAAGAAATACAAAAGGGTTTTGATAAAATAGACTATTCTGCTTTAAGATGGGATATAAAAGAGACAAGTCAGGGAATTAAAGTAATTAATGATACTTATAATGCAAACCCATTGTCTATGAGAGCAGCAATAGAGGCAGTAAAAGACATGGATGCAAATAATACTATACTAGCCTTAGGTTCTATGCTTGAACTTGGTGAAAAAGAAGAAATTTCGCATAGAGAATTGGGTCAATTTGTTGCTAGTAAGAATATTGATTATCTTGTTACAATAGGGGATATTGCTACAGGAATAAGCAATGCTGCAATAGAAAGTGGTATGGATGATAATAGAGTTATTAATTTTAATAATAAAAAAGATGCTGCAGCTTATTTAGAAAAAATTTCTAAGAAAAATGACTTAATATTAGTAAAAGGATCCAGAGGGAATAAACTGGAAAATATAGTAACAAAATTACTATCATAAATATATATATTTATTTATGAAGAAAGCAAGTTGATAATTGGGGGATTAATATTATGATATATTTTTTAGCAGTAGGGACGCCATTCTTAATTCTTATTATTTTTGGACCTGGCTTAATTAAAGGATTAAATTACTTAAATTATGGACAACGTATAAGAGGAGAGGGGCCAAAATCCCATCTAAAAAAAGAAGGTATTCCAACTATGGGTGGAATCTTAATAATTACAGCTGTTTTGATTAGTTCTATATTATTTATTGATCTAGATTCATACGCCTTTTGGGCCCTGCTTACAACTTTAGGAATGGGAATTGTAGGGTTTTTGGATGATATTATAAAGATACGCAGCAATAGATCTTTAGGGTTAAAAGCCAGACAAAAATTAATTGGGCAGATCTTAGTTTCCTTTATTTTAGCAATATATCTTGTGTTTTTTTCAGATATAGGTACAGCTATGATTATACCTGTAATTGGAATAGAGTATGATTTGGGATACTGGATGATACCATTTATCGTTTTTTTTGTAGTTGGTTTTGCAAATGCAGTGAATTTAACCGACGGCTTAGATGGTTTAGCATCAGGAGTTACAACTATTGTATGTACAGCAATGGCTCTTATAATATCAGCTTTAGGCTTTGAACAATTATCTATTTTTGGATTAATTGTCGGAGGAGCATGTCTTGGATTTATATGGTTTAATAGTCATCCTGCACAAGTTTTCATGGGGGATGTTGGTTCTTTAGCTTTGGGAGGTGCAGTAGCTTCATTAGCAGTTTTATCACGTACACAGTTTTTTTTATTAATTATAGGTGGAGTTTATGTTGTTGAAACACTATCAGTGATGATTCAAGTAAGTTATTTTAAACTAACGAAAGGTAAAAGGGTTTTTAGAATGACTCCCATTCATCATCATTATGAGTTAACAGGATTGGCAGAAGGGAAAGTAGTAGCTCGTTTTTGGGTTTGCAGTATAATTTTAGCTTTATTGGGTTTTGTCAGTTTTTATATTATATAAGGCTTATATAGGGTTTGTTTATTATGTATTAAAGGGGAAAAGATAATGATAGAATTAAGAAATAAAAAAGTAGCGATAATTGGACTAAGTCGGACAGGGTTAGCCACTGCAAAGTTTTTGGACAAATTAGCAAAAAAAGTTATAGTATCAGATGTTAAGGGAAAAAAACAACTAGAAAAAGAAATTGAAGACTTGATAAATACAAATGTGGAATTTGAGTTAAATGGACATGGTGAGAAGTGTCTGGCTGCTGATATGATAGTTACAAGTCCTGGAGTACCTCTTGATTTACCTTTTTTTATTGAAGCAAGAAAAAGAGGGATTGAAATCATAAGCGAAATAGAACTGGCTTATCATTTTACCGAAGCTAAAATTATTGCTATAACTGGTACCAATGGGAAGACGACAACTACATCTTTAATTGGTGAAATATTAAGCAATGCTGATATAGCTAAGGTAAGAGTGGCAGGGAATATTGGCAAACCACTTATAGAAGAAATTGAAAATCTAAGTAAAGATGATTTTTTAGTTGTAGAAATTAGCTCTTTTCAGCTGGAAACAATTAAGGATTTCAAACCACACATTAGTTTATATCTTAATTTTACCCCTGATCATTTAGATAGGCATAAGAATATAGAGAACTACTGGTCTGCTAAGAAACGTATCTTTGAAAATCAAAATTCTAGTGACTATGCTATAGTTAATGCTAATGATTCAGAAGTTATGCGCGCAGTTCAAGATTTTCCAGGTGTAATTTATAAAATAAAAGACAGCAACGACACTGGTTTAGATAAAGGTATATACATAAGTTCAGAAAATATTATATTGAAACATAAAGATAAGGAAATACCAATACTTAAGATTAATGAGATTCCATTGATGGGTTTTCATAATGTTCAAAATGTGGCTTTTTCAGCAATGGCTAGTTATTTAGCAGGAGTATCTATAGATATTATTAAAGAAACTGTCATTAATTTTAAAGCTTCTGCACATAGAATGGAAGTAATAAACGATTATGACGAGTTTCTGATAATTGATGATTCGAAAGCTACTAATCCAGCAGCTGCAATAAAAGCATTAGAATCTATCTCAAAGCCTATTGTATTAATAGCAGGGGGGCAGGACCGTGATGCTAACTTTGATGAACTATTGGAACTGATTAACAAGAAAGTGAAGTTTCTTGTTTTAATAGGTGAGACTGCTAATAAATTAAAAGAAGGAGCATTAAAGCTTGGTTTTGACAATATAAATATACATATAGCTAAGGATATGAGAGAAGCAGTAAAAATAGCATATGAAAATTTAGAATCTGATAATTGTTTATTATTATCACCAGCGTGCCCTAGTTGGGATATGTATTCAAGCTATAAGGAAAGAGGAAAAAGATTTCAAGAAGCTTTAAATCTTTTGAATTTAAATTGAAAGGGAGGTATTTGATTTGGATTCTAAACAGGCTCCTGATTATATTGTATTTTTCATTGTTATAACTTTATTAGCATTAGGCTTGATAATGATCTTAAGTGCAAGTTCTATTAGAGCACTGACATTGTATGGCGATAGTTTTTATTTATTCAGGAATCAATTAATTTGGGCCGTTGTAGGTATTGCAGCTATGATATTTTTTATGAATGTTGATTATCATATTTATAAAAAGTATTCAAAAATGATTTTAATAATTACTCTGATATTGCTAATATTAGTCCTTATACCGGGAATAGGAATTGTGGCTGGTGGTTCTAGAAGATGGTTAGGAATTGGTGCTTTTCGTATACAACCATCAGAATTAGCAAAGTTAGGCATGGTTATTTACTTGGCAAGATATTTTTCTAGAAAAAGTGATAATATTGATTCTTTTTTTAATGGAGTTTTACCACCTTTAATTATACTCGGAATAATATTTCTTTTAATACTATTGGAACCTGACCTGGGTACAGCAGTTACAATAGCAGGAACGTTTTTTTTGATGCTATTTACTGCTGGCGCTAAATTTTCCCATTTGTTTTTTTTAGTTTTATCTGGTATTCCTATGATTATTTATTTTATTTTTAGTGAAGACTATAGGCGGGATCGATTATTATCTTTTCTTGATCCTTGGGCCGACCCTTTAGATACTGGCTATCATATTATCCAATCATTATTAGCGTTAGGCTCAGGAGGTATATTTGGTGTTGGTTTAGGTCAAAGTAAGCAAAAATTTTTGTATTTACCTGAGCCAGGAACAGATTTTATTTTTGCAGTACTAGGAGAAGAATTAGGTGTTTTGGGTACTTTGTTTGTTTTAGCACTATTTTTTCTTTTCTTTTGGAGAGGTCTCAAAATTGCTAGTAGTGTACCAGATATTTTTGGCTCTATGTTAGCTGTAGGAATTTCTTCAATGGTAGTTATTCAAGCTCTGATAAATATAGGAGTAGTGACTTCGTCTATGCCAATCACAGGGATTACACTACCTTTTATTAGCTATGGTGGTACATCTTTGGTTATTATGTTATCAGCAGTAGGAATATTATTAAATATATCACGACATGCTGCAGATTAGTATAAAATATTAAAAATATATTTTATTTCTTAATAAGATATAGAGAAAAACTTAACAAGAAGAATTGATTTATGAGGGGGGTTGTATGAAAGCAATTATTAGTGGAGGAGGAACAGGAGGACATATATATCCTGCATTGGCTGTTGCTAAGGCTTTAAAAGAAAAAGGATGGGATATATTATATATAGGGTCTAAAGGAGGCCTTGAAAGCGATGTGGTTCCGCGAGAAGATATAAATTATCGTGAAATAAATGTGGCACCTTTGATACGGAAAATTTCACCTAAATTAATTACAGCGACTTTTAAAACAAGTATTGGGCTTTTAGAATCTTTTAAGATAATAAAATCTTATAAAGCAGACATTGTATTAGGAACTGGTGGTTTCGTTGCAGGTCCAGTAGTTTTAGCAGCTAGTCTTATGAATATACCTACTATAATTCATGAACAAAATGTATATCCTGGTTTTACTAATAAATTACTAGCAAAACGAGTTAACTTTATTGCTTTAAATTTTGAAGATGCTAAAAAATACTTTCCTAAAAATACAAAAGCAGAATATTTATTAACTGGAAACCCCATTAGAAGCATAATACTCGAAACAGAAAGAAAAGAAGGAATAAAAAAAATGAATTTAAGCACTGAGAAAAAAACTATATTAGTTTTTGGGGGTAGTCAAGGTGCAATGAGTATTAATAATGCAATCTTAGATGTCTATAAAAATTATCTTAATAAAAATAAGAGAAGTATTCCACAGATTATTCATATTACAGGTAAAAAAAATTATAAACAAGTATTAGAAAAAATTAAAAGTGAAGGAATAAATATTAATAAACTTGATAATTATAAAATTATGCCATATTTAAGTGAAATGGAATATGCATATGCTGTTGCTGATTTGATTGTATCTAGGGCTGGAGCTACAGGTTTAGCAGAAATCACTGCCAAGGGAATACCGGCAATTTTAGTACCATATCCTCATGCGGCTGAAAATCATCAGGAGCATAATGCAAGAACCTTGGAAAAAAATAAGGCGGCAAAAGTTTTACTTGATAGTGATTTAAATGGAGAAACTCTATTTAGAGAGATAGATAATCTTATAAATGACGATACTAAATTAAATATAATGTCTGAAAACAGCAAAAAATTAGGGAAAATAAATGCTAGGGATATGATTGTTGAGGCTATAGAAAAATTAATGTGAAGAATAGTAATCATCACATGAGTTTATACTTTGCATATATTATTATAGAATAGATAGGAGGGATATATTGATGAATGATAAGAAGATACACTTTATTGGAATAGGCGGAATATCAATGAGTGGTATTGCAAAAATCTTACTTAAACAAGGCTATAATATTAGTGGTTCTGATTTAAACGATTCTCATCATCTAGAAAAGTTAAGGAATATGGGAGGGGAAATTTATATAGGACATAAAAAGGAAAATGTACCAGGGGCTGACTTGGTAGTTATTTCCAGTGCTATACCTCTTTCAAATCCAGAATTAAAATATGCATATAAAAATAAGATACCTGTATTAAAAAGAGCACAAATGATAGCTGAGTTAATGAAAAATCAAAAAGGTATCGCTATATCAGGAACACATGGTAAAACTACTACTACTTCAATGATTGCTAGTGTTATGCTAGAAGCTACAGATCCGACTATATTGATAGGCGGAGAACTAGATTTAATTGGAGGTAATGTATATTTAGGCAAGGGAGATTATCTTATAACTGAAGCTGATGAAAGCGACGGTTCTTTTTTGTACTACGATCCTGAAATTGTAGTGGTGACAAATGTTGAAATGGATCATCATGACTATTATCAATCTGAAGAACAGCTATTTGAAACCTTCCGTAATTTTATAAATAAAGTACCTAATCACGGTAAGGCAATTTTATGTACAGAAGATAAGAAGCTGATGAATTTGATAGATGAAAGAGATAAGAGAATCATTACATATGGTATTGATTCTGGAGATATACAGGCAAGGAACTGCAAGCTTTTCCCTTTTGGAAGTATATATCAATTGTGTATTAATGGTGTAGAAGAAAAAGAGATTAATTTAAAAATTCCAGGAAGGCATAATATTTTAAACTCATTAGCAGCTATTGCCGTTGCAAAAGAAGCAGGTATGAAAATTAAAGACATTAAAGTAGCTATAGAAGAATATTCAGGTGTTCATAGAAGATTTGAAAAAAAAGGTTTATTAGGAGATATACTTATAGTTGATGATTATGCACATCACCCTACAGAAGTAGAGGCTACTTTACAAGCGGCTTATAATACTGGATATGAGAGAACAATAGCAATATTTCAACCTCACCGATATTCTAGGACAAAACACTTAATTAATGCCTATAATGATTCATTCAACTTTGTTGATCACTTAATTGTAACAGATATATACTCTGCTGGTGAAAAAGAAATACCAGGTGTAAGTGCTGAAGAATTAGCTAAAAATATTGCTAAAAACAATAAATTTAAAGTAGATTACATTGCTGATTTGAAAGACGTAGTAAAGTATTTACGTAAAATAGTTAGACATAGAGATTTGGTAATAACTATGGGTGCAGGAGATGTATATTTAGTCGGTGAATCATTTTTAAAATTAATGAAAAAGGGTAAAGAAATGGCTTGAGCAAGGAGGCTTAGCTTAAATGTCACAGGATAAATTCTTATTCTTTTTAATAACTGTTATTAGTATTGCTATTATTACTTCGTTTTCTATGTCACCTATCTTTACTATACAAGATATAGAGTTTGAAGGTATGATTTTAAGTAATGAAGATGAAATAGCTAAAAAGTTATACGAATTTGAGAATACAAATATTTTTTTAATTGATCAAAGGAAAATAAAAAGCATATTATTAAAAAATTCTTTAATTAAAGAAGTTAATGTTCAAAAAAAATATCCTGATTCACTTTTGATTACTGTAAAAGAGAGAGAACCTTTGGCGAAAATAATTAATCATGGCGAATACCTAAGATTTACAGCAGACGGTTTTATATTTAATAAAGAATTAGATGTATCAATTCCAGAAGTTCAAGGTTTAGCATATAATTTAAATTTACAGCATATATCTTTTTCGCCCCTTTTTGAAGAAATAGTACAAGCTTTAGAGCACTTGAATACTGACATTAGAGCTGTCATTGATTTAATTAGATATGAAGAAAAAGAAAATGAGTTATTATTATATAAACGTGAAGTGTCTATTTATTTAGGTAACATTAATAGATTAGAAGAGAAGTTTCGAACATTAGAATCAATATTATTTAAAAGTAAAGAAGAAGGTTTAGATATTAAATATATAGATATACGATTATTTAATAAGCCTGTTATAAAATTAAAGTAATTTATTTACTTAGAAAAAGAGGAATTTTCATATTAATGTTGAATTTATTGATTAGACTTACTTTGCTTTTGGGGAGGAGGTAAAATTTGTGGGTAGTCGTAGAATCGTTACTGGACTTGATATTGGGACAACCAAGATTTGTGCAATTATAGCAGAAGTTTATGAGGATAATAATATAGATATTATAGGAATAGGTCTCTCTCCTTCACATGGTTTACGTAAAGGTATTGTAGTTGATATTGATGAAACGAGTAAAGCCATTAAAGATGCCTATAAAAAAGCTGAACGTATGGCTGGAATTACTATTGACTCTGCTTACGTAGGAATAGCTGGAGCACATATCTCTTCATTGAATAGTCATGGCGTAGTTGCTGTTACTGGTGAAGAAAAAGAGATAAAAGAGACAGACATTAATAGGGTAATGGAAGCAGCTAAAATTGTTCCTTTATCTGCAGAAGAAGAAATGATACATGTATTGGCTCGAGAATTTATCGTTGATGGTTGTGCTGGTATAAAAGATCCTCTAGGCATGTCAGGGGTAAGATTAGAGGTAGAAACACATATAGTAACAGGTTCAAGCACTTCTATACAAAATCTTGTCAAAAGTGTCTTGAGAGCTGGTCTGAGTGTTGATGATATAGTATTAGAACCTTTAGCATCTAGTGAATCTGTCTTAACATTAGACGAAAAAGAATTAGGTGTTGTACTTATTGATATTGGTGGAGGAACAACTGATTTAATAGTCTTTCAAGAAGGTAGTATTTCTTATACAGCTATTATACCTGTTGGAGGTAATCATGTAAGTAATGATATAGCTGTAGGGCTTAGAACGCCAATAGTAGAAGCAGAGAAGATAAAAATTATGCATGGTTTAGCTATAAGTGAATTAGCTGATGAGGAGAAATTTTTAGATATTTCAACAGCTAGTGGGAAAAAGCAAAGGCAGGTTGCTTTGAAAGCTTTGTGTGAAGTAATAGAACCAAGAATGCATGAGATCTTTACTCTAATAAAACGTGAGCTTGATAGGTTAGGAAGTAGAGATATGACCCCAGCAGGAGTAGTAATAACTGGTGGTGCTTCATTACTTACAGGCGCAGATGATTTAGCTTCTAGTATTATAGAGTTACCTGTTCGCTTTGGAGAGCCTGCCCATATTAATGGATTATCTGATGTGGTTGATAATCCTGTATACATTAAAAAGGGAGAAAAAGTTCCTAAAGCTATTTTTTCAACAGCAGTTGGTTTAATAGAATATGGAGCAAAATATCAGAAGCCTGTTAGCAAAAAGCATTTTAATAACGAAGTAGTAGGAGATTTTTTCTATAAGTTAAAAAATTGGTTAAGTGACTTTTTTTAGATATACTTGTGACATTAGGGAGGTAAAGGAAAGTGTTTGACATTGGAACAGAAATTGAGCAATTTGCTAATATAAAAGTTGTAGGTGTTGGTGGAGGCGGAAATAATGCAGTAAATAGAATGATAGAGCAGGGACTTGATGGAGTGGAGTTTATAGCCATTAACACTGACGCTCAAGCCTTATTATCCTCTAATGCTGGTAGAACTATAAGAATAGGTGAAAAAATTACTAGAGGTCTTGGGGCTGGCTCAAATCCTGAGATTGGAAAAGAAGCAGCAGAAGAGAGTAGAGATGAAGTAGCTAAAGCACTAGAGGGTGCAGATATGGTTTTTGTTACTGCTGGTATGGGTGGTGGAACAGGCACAGGAGCAGCTCCGGTTGTTGCTGATATTGCTAAAAATTTAGGTGCTCTTACAGTAGCCGTTGTAACAAAACCTTTAACTGTTGAAGGCCGTAAAAGAATGGATAAAGCACAATTAGGAGTAAATAATCTTAAAGACAGTGTTGATACTTTGATTGTTATACCAAATGATCGTCTTTTAGAAGTAGCAGAAAAACAGACAAGCTTATTAGATGCTTTTAAAATTGCAGATGATGTTTTGAGACAAGGTGTACAAGGAATTTCTGATTTAATAACTATTACTGGTATTATAAACTTAGACTTTGCTGATGTAAAAACCATTATGACTGATGCAGGGTCAGCTTTAATGGGTATTGGCAGGGCTAAGGGAGATAGTCGTGCAGCAGAAGCTGCAAAGTTGGCTATTGCTTCTCCTTTATTGGAAGCTTCTATAGATGGAGCTAAGGGAGTTCTATTAAACATAACTGGTGGTATGAATTTAGGGATTCATGAAGCAAATGAAGCAGCACGAATTATTCAGGAAGTTGCTGATCCTAATGCTAATATTATCCTTGGAGCGGTAATTGACGAAGATTTTGAAGATGAAGTACAGGTAACTGTTATAGCTACAGGATTTGATGCGAAACCTCCAAAGAAAAAAGATGAAAATATTAAAGTTGAAGATGATTTTGATATTGAAAATTTTTCTGGAGATGATCTAGATATACCAGCATTTTTGCGACGTCAAAAGGCTTAAAATTAATAATATTAAGTAATAAATTATTTAGCATTTTTTACGTATATTATATCAATATGAATTAATCTCGATACTATATTATAGTGTCGAGATTTTTGATTTAAAGGCTTTTTGACAAAATAAGATAAAAAACTTTAGCATAGATTCATTTTTTATTCATATAATTTAAATTAGAAGGATAGTTAGGTGGTTATTATATGATAGTTTATGCAGATATAACTTTTATTAATAATTTTTTAATGACTTTTGCTATCATATGGGCTGTAGCCAAAATTTTAGATTTTGATTATACAATGTTTAGGTTAACGTTAGCAGCGCTAATTGCTAGCATTTATCTCTTTATAGTAATAATACTTCAAACTGTAAGTTTTGCTAGCATATTATATTTTCTAATTAACATAGTTTTAAATCTCGTATTATCCATTGTAATAATAAAAGTTGGATTTATTGGCTTAAGTTTAAAGCAAACCTTCAAGGCCATTCTATATTTGTATATGGTTAGTTTTATTACAATAGGGACAACAATAGCATTTTTTTATTTAATCGGTACAACTCCCTATAGGCCTAGAATTCAATTACTAGCATTAGCAATTTTCATTATTTTTATCATTGCTAACTTTGGATGGTTTTTGTTTCAAAAATATAGAAAAGTGGATGAATACTTTTTACCAGTTAAAATTTATTTTCAGGAAAAAAAAGTAGAATTACTTGGTTTATTAGATACTGGAAATAGCTTGATTGATCCATTAAGCCAGGTTCCTGTCATAATAGTAAATAAAGAAAATTTTGTCACTTTGTTTCCGGAAGTCATACAGAAAGAATTACTATCCAAAGATGATTATATGGAATGTATTGATTTGTTTAATGAGTTTGATTATGGAAGCAGACTAAGGATTATACCGTTCTCAGATCTAGGTAAAGAACATGGTATTTTAATAGGATTTCGCCCTGATTATATTGAACTAATCTATAATAGCGAATCTTTAAAGACTCAAAAGTGTATAATTGCTTTAAGCAAAAGGAGGCTAGATATTAGTAATGAATATCAAGCATTAGTACATCCTAAATTAATAAAAGCTGTATAAAAAATTTATTGCTACACTAATTTGTTCTGATTTGCTGGTGTTTTTCTTTATAGTATGGAAAGGAGCATATAGGATGCTAAAAAGATTTTACTATTTTTTGAAAATTAACATTCAAATCAAGTGGATAAAATTATTGAGAAAGTTTGGATTTTATCGTTCTCCTATATATTATCTAGGAAGTAGTGAGATGCTTCCACCCCCTTTAGAAGATGATGAAGAGTATTTTTTATTGGAGAGATTAGGTAATGGTGAAGAAGGAGTTAAACAATTACTAATAAAACATAATCTCCGTTTAGTTGTATATATTGCGAGGAAATTTAATAATACTGGTGTTGACATTGAAGATTTAGTTTCAATTGGTACAATAGGATTGATTAAAGCTGTACGTACATTTGATGTTGAAAAGAAAATAAAGTTGGCTACTTATGCATCGAGATGTATTGAAAATGAGATATTAATGTATTTACGAAAAAATAATAAGAAAAGAAGTGAAATTTCCTTTGATGATCCACTAAATATTGATTGGGATGGTAATGAATTAAAATTATCAGATATAATGGGTACAGAAGCAGATATAATTTATAAAAATATAGAATCAGAAGTCGATAGAGATTTATTAAAAAAGGCTATGGGTGCTTTATCTAAAAGAGAAAGAAAAATACTGATTTTAAGATTTGGCTTAATTAAATCTGGAGATACAAAAACACAAAAAGACGTGGCAGATATCCTGGGTATTTCCCAATCTTATATTTCAAGGTTAGAAAAAAGGATTATTAAAAAGTTAAAAAAGGAAGTTGCTAAAATGATTTAAATATTTTGTGAAGGGGCTGTCTCAGAATGAGGAGCCTCTTTTTTTATGAAATATAAAAAATAGATTATCACATATGCAGTTTTATAAGAGGGGTGAGATGCCTCTCTTATTTATTTTCCAAAAAGAATAAGCGGTTAATGTAATATCTTCCATGTATAAATAAGATTTACCTGGAAATAATGTTTAATGGAACATTTGGTTCAGTAGTAGGATCAAATACACTCTATATCCATCCAGGGGGAATAATATGGGTAATAAAGTTGAAATTAGTGGAGTAAATACATCAGAACTGCCAGTTTTAAGTAATAAAGAAATGCGAGTTTTATTTAAAGAAATGCAAAGTGGCGATGAAAATGCTCGTAATACTATTGTTAGTGGAAATTTACGATTGGTTTTGAGTGTTATTCAACGGTTTAATAATAGAGGAGAAAATGTTGATGATCTTTTTCAAGTAGGATGTATTGGTTTAATGAAAGCCATTGATAATTTTGATTTAAGTAAAAATGTTAGATTTTCTACTTATGCTGTACCGATGATTATTGGCGAAATCAGAAGATATCTTAGAGACAATAATCCAATAAGAGTAAGCCGATCATTAAGAGATACTGCATATAAAGCATTACAAATAAAGGAAAGTTTAAAGAATAAAAAGTCTGAGGAACCTAGCTTAAATGATATTTCTAAAGAATTAGGAATACCAAGATCAGATATAATATTCGCTTTAGATGCGATTCAAGATCCAATATCTCTTTTTGAACCAATATATCATGATGGTGGAGATCCTATATTTGTTATGGATCAAATAAGTGATAAGAAGTCAGAAGATGAAAGTTGGTTAGAAGGTATAGCTGTTAGAGAAGCATTACGTAGGTTAAATGCTAGAGAAAAATTGATTTTGTCTTTTCGTTTTTATGAAGGAAAAACTCAAATGGAAGTTGCAGACGAAATAGGGATATCTCAAGCTCAAGTTTCAAGATTAGAAAAAGCAGCTCTTAAAAGGTTAAAAAGGCATGTTAAGGAGGAAAAAACATAATATGAAAAAAATAAGAATATTATTATTTGTAATCTTCCTAAGTATAATTCTGATGAGTTTGAATGTAAACAGTGCTATAGTATTAAAACAATCTAGTCCAGATATAAATGCATTTAAAAATAATAATTTATTAAGATTTCATGTAATTGCTAATAGTAATACAGCTAAAGATCAATATATAAAGAGAAAGATAAGAGATGAAGTTATCACGTATATGGAAAAATACTCTGGAATGACTTATGCCGATTTTGTTTGTGATATAGATGATCTAAACGATTATGTAAATAAAATTTTAAAGGATGAGGGATTAAATTATAAAGCTACCCTACAATTAGGAACTTATAATTTTCCAACACGTACATACGATGAATTGAGCTTAAAAGCTGGACAATATAAAGCTTTAAGAATATTATTAGGACAAGCAGAAGGTACTAATTGGTGGTGTGTTTTATTACCTCCACTATGTGTGGATAATGTAGAAAAAGAGAGTGTAGATGAAGATTCTATTGAAACAACTTGGAACAACGTTGAATTTAGATTTAAATTTCTTGAATGGTTTAAACAAAATGAGAATAAATCAAGTGAAGAAGAAAATAAAGAAGACTATGAATTTGAGCTTTTAAATATATTACAAGAAAAATTAGACCTATTATTTAAAGATACTATTGTAAATAATAATTTTAAAAATGAAGAATATATTACTAGTGAGCATATATAAATTAGAAATGTCTTTCTTTTTCGTAATATCCTGGGTCACTCCCTATTTATATAAAATCTTATAAGAATAAAAAAACACATCTTGAAAAAGGTGTGTTTTTCACATTTGCACTAGCTTAAACATATAATACTTTTGTGATAGAAGTATTCATTTTTTTAAGGAGGGATTTTTGTGTTGAAGAATTCAGAGTTGAGAATGAAAGATGTTATAGATATTGATAGGGGAAAAAAACTAGGTTTTATTGATGATGTTGATATAGAACTAAATAATGGGCAAATTAAGGCATTTATCGTACCAGCTCATCAAAATAAATTATTTAGTTTCTTTTCTAAAAAAAATGACATAATAATAAGCTGGAAAGAAATAAAAAAAATAGGTGAAGATGTTATATTAGTTGAATTAGATAGGGATTTAGAAGTTTAAAAAATAATGAAACTATGTTATACTAATATTGAGTATGTTAATACTAGGAGGTCTATAATGAAATGAAATGTCCTTATTGTAATCATCTAGAAAGTAAAGTAGTGGATTCCCGATATACTGAAGAACATAGTTGTATTAGAAGACGTAGAGAATGTCTTGAATGCAAAGAAAGGTTTACCACTTACGAACGTATAGAAGATATTCCTTTGATGGTATTTAAAAAAGATGGACAACGTGAATTGTTTGATAGAAATAAACTTATAACTGGAATGTTAAAAGCTTGCGAAAAAAGACCTATAAGTCAACAAGTACTTGAGCAACTAACTAAAGAAATCGAAAAAGAGTTGAGAAATGGGATGAAACAAGAAGTATCTACTACTGAAATCGGTGAACTAGTTATGAATCATCTTAAAAAACTTGATGAAGTTGCTTATGTGAGATTTGCATCTGTTTATAGACAATTTAAAGATGTAATAAAGTTTAAGCAAGAATTAGAAAGATTATTAGATGATTAGGAAGGAGAATATACGTGTTTTCCTGGATCGAAAATAATGGTGTACAATATCTTAGAATTGAAGAATTTTGTAATCTTGGAGTTAAAGCTTATTTTACTTCTAGATTAGGTGGTGTAAGTTGTGGTAATTATAGTTCATTAAATTTAGGGCTTCATACACAAGATAATAAAGAAGATGTGCTTGAAAATAGAAAAAAAATAGCCAACGCTACAGGTATTAATTCTAGTGATTTTGTTGCTGCTGAGCAGGTGCACGGGAATAATGTTTATATTGTTGGTGATAAAGATAAAGGAGCTGGAGCTAGGAATTATAAAACTTGTATCCCTGGTGTTGATGCTTTAATTACAGCAAGAAAAGGTATTCCCTTGATTTCTTTCTATGCAGATTGTGTTCCTTTATTTTTTCTAGAACCTGAAAAAAATATAATTGCTTTAGCTCATGCTGGTTGGAAGGGCACAGTTAGTAAAATAGCATTAAAAACGATAAATGAAATGCAAAATACTTTTAATATAAATTGTGAAAAACTATGGGTAGGCATAGGTCCATCTATATCTAGAGATAATTATTTAGTAAATGATGTGGTGATAGATAAATTAAAAAGAGAATTTCCTAAATGGCAAGATTTTGTTGTTTATAAGGGAAGTGACCAGTATTTATTAGACCTATGGCAAGTCAATATAAGTATTTTGGAAGAAGTTGGTGTCTTATCAAAGCAAATTATTTTAAGTGAGTATTGTACTTATAAAAATAATGATTTGTTTTATTCTTATCGAAAAGAAAATGGAAGGACTGGACGTATGGCGAGTATTATTTTTATATAATCAATTTGAATTAACTGTTGAGGGATGGTTAAATGAAAAACAATAATGTATATTATATAGCTGAAAAGAGGAAAATTTCATCAGAAAATAAAATCTATTATAAAAGAAAATGGTTTTTATTACTTATAATATTATTCTTTTTTATAGCTTATTTTTATTTAATTAACAATAGAGTCTTATTATATACTGTTCATTATGGTGAAGTAGTGGATGGTTTTAAAACAGAAGGATTAGTATTGAGGAATGAAACTGTTTTTTATAGTAATGAATCTGGGTATATTCAATTACGAAAGTCGGAAGGGGAAAGAATTTTTTATGGTGAAGAAGTTTTAAAAATTAATGATAAATTAATATACAATCGTCAAGCGGGATTAATAAGCTATGCTAATGATGGATTGGAAAGATTAAATCCATATACTTTAGATTATATTTCCATAGATGAATTTAAGAGTTATCAAAGAAATTTTTCGCAGAATATTAGTGGTGATTATTTACGAGAAGGACAAGTAGCTTACAGAATAATTAGTAATAATAAGTTATACATAGTAATTAAAAATACTACCCGGGAAATAAATAGATATAGAATAAATGAAAGGGTTTTTATTCAAGCCCCAGATATTAGAAATTCCTTAATACAGGCTAGGGTAAAAGATATCTATTTAGGGGAAGAAAATTCTTTAATGTTAATAAGTTTGGACAATTTTATAGATCAGTGGCTTAATACCCGATGGGTAGAAGTTGAATTTATTAAAAATATATATCGTGGCATGATAATTCCACGAGAGGCTATATTTATTAGTCCAGAGGGCCAAGGGGTATTATTATATAGAAATGGTGATTATATATTTAGAGAAATTAATATATTAAATGGAAATAGAGAAAACGTAATAGTAAATGGATTACGTATAGGTGATCAAATAGTCGTAAATCCAGAAGAGTTGAATTATGGAAGAGGGGTGTAAGTACTGGTGGGTGAAGATTTGTTGAAACAGTTAAATTTTGTGAAAGAAAAAATAGGAAATACTGCTAATGAGTCCAAAAGAGAAAAAAATGAAGTTAAATTATTACCGGTAAGTAAGAATCACTCTGTTGATAAGATTAATTTTTTTAAGAGTTTAGGATTTAATGAATTTGCTGAAAGTAGGGTACAAGAATTATTAAAAAAGAATGAACTGATACCTGATGTACACTGGCATTTTATTGGACATTTACAAAGAAATAAAGTAAAATATTTAATGAGATTACAGAATTTAAAATTGATACATTCATTGGATAGTTGGCGTTTAGCTAAAGAGATTAACAAGAGAGCAGCTAAAAATGATCGGATAATTGATGTATTATTACAGGTCAATGTAGCTGATGAATCCAGTAAATATGGGATTGACATCAAAGAAGTATATGATTTTTTAAGTGATAGTAGAAATTTAAGTAATATGAGGATTGTTGGTATGATGACAATAGCACCTTATGATATCGATTCTAATGAGCTTCGTAGCATATTCAGACGCCTGTACGATAAAAGAAGTAAAATGATTGCAAAAGGCTTTGACTTAAAAGAATTATCTATGGGAATGTCTAATGATTATCAAATAGCAATTGAGGAAGGTTCTACTATAGTAAGAATTGGTAGCGCTCTTTTTGGTAAAAGAGGAGGATAGCTAATGGATGTAAAAATTATATGGAATAAAGTATTGGATTTTTTTGATTTTAAAGTTCAGGAAGAAAATTATCAGGAAAAAGAGCTTCTTAATGAGGATGACGAAAAAAGAATAATAAGTATATATAAACGACAGGGTTTTAAAATCATGGTATATTCACCGGAATCTTTTACAGAAGTTCAGAATATAGTTGATCAACTAAAAGAAAGTAAACCAGTAATTGTAAATTTGCAAGATATAGAAAAAGAAAAAGCAAAAAAATTAGTTGACTTTATAAGTGGAGCTGTTTATGCTATTGATGGTACTGTTCAAAAAATATATGATCTTATATTTGTATTTGCGCCACAAAATGTAGAAATAGATGTACAAAGTTTAAGAAAGAATAAATCACTGCTTAAGTAATTCTTGGATAAAAGGAGGTATTTTATGTATTTTTTATCTTATATAATTAACACAGCTTTTAGGATTTTTTATTGGTTAATAATTATTAGGGCAGTGCTTACATGGATTGCACCAAATGTACATGATCCTAATTGGAGAAAATTATTGACTTTATTATATAAATTAACTGAACCAATATTAGCACCAATAAGAAGGTATATACCTATGAATAATTTAGCTATAGATATCTCACCTATTATTGCTTTGATAGCATTAAGAATATTAAATTCTTTTTTTATTAGCTTAATTAGATATCTTGCTATGGATTTAGGACTATAAAAAGTAATAAAAGGAGTGTTAAAGCATAAATGTTGGATAGAGAAAAATTGAGTTCACATCTTTATCAGGAAGATGATATTATTTTAGCTGGTCATATTTTTGATAAAATAGAAATGGTAATCAGGAGGAAGAATAATCAATCCACTAGTTTTTTAAATCCTTATCAATGCGAAATAGCAAGTGGAATATTAGAGCAAATCTATGAAGTGGGATTCATACTTGATGGGGGTTATAAAGATGCTGAAAGAAAAAGGATAACAATTTTTCCTGAATATATGTTTCCAGAACATATAGATTCACCTGTAAATCTACTTAAAGTTTCTGGTAATTTTAAATTTCAGTCTGTAGACCATCGAGACTTTTTAGGTGCTTTAATGGGATTAGGCATAAAAAGAGAAATGATTGGCGATATATTAGTCAGTGATGAATTTGCCCAAGTTGTCCTTGCTGAGGAAGTGAAAGAATTCATTATGATGAAAATGGAATATGTACATGAAGTGCCTGTTGAAATCACTGAGATTTGTCGAGATGAAATAATTATTCCTAGTGATAATGCAAAGGAAATTAGAACAACTGTTGCTTCAATGCGACTAGATGCAGTTGCCAGTGCTGGCTTTGGTGATTCAAGAAATAAAATTAGTAGAGATATTAAAAATGATAAATTAAAGTTAAATTGGAAAACAGAAAATAATCCTTCAGCAAATGTTGAAATTGGAGATTTAATTTCAATAAGAGGACGTGGAAGGGTTGAAGTTGTTGGAGATAATGGCTTATCTCATCGGGGAAGAATAAAACTGTTCTTAAAACGATATAGTTAATGAGATTCATTTTAAAAATTATTTATATTCTACAAAATAAAAATAAAAAAATGAGGTGATTTTAAATGAAAGTATCTCCATTAGATATTTATAATCATGAATTTAAGAAAGCTATTGGGGGGTATAATACGGCAGAAGTAGATGAATTTCTTGATGAAGTAGGTATAGCTTATGAAAAACTTTTGAAAGAAGTAAATAAATTACAGGATGAAAATGAAAGTTTAAAAGAAAAAATAAGTTCTGAAGAAAAGATGGAAAATAAGTTAGAAAATATTCTTTTAACTGTTCAAGAAACTGCAAAAGATATCACAAAACAAGCAAAGCAAGAAGCTAATATTATTATTAAAAAGGCTGAAATTAAAGGGAAAAAGATTGAAGAAGAAGCTAGAGAAAAAATGAAAAAAGAATACGAAAGTCTAGAATCTATAAAAGAAGCCAGAGAATTGTTTAAAATAAGGTTTAAAACAATGTTGGAGAGCCATTTAGAAATGCTTGAAAAAGAGCAAGAAAACGAATTGCAGGTTCAGAATGAAGTTGCTGCTGAAGAATGGGATATAGAAGATTAAACTAGTATAGAAATATAACAGATTTCATATAAAACCTAAGCTTTTATTTTGTATTATATAGAATAATTGCTTGGGTTTTTAATATTTATGATTTTATGCATAATAAACTATATTAAAAATTTCTAATACTATAATGCTTGATTTTATACATGCTGATAATTGGGATGACTATACAAGATATATTATGAATGGATTCTAATGTAAGAAAGCTATTTGTATAATCTATAATTATTATAATTTTTTGATTGAATAAAGTATTCTTAGCATGGAATAATAAAAAAAGGAAGGGGACAATTGTGATTAAAGGAGAAAGAAAAGACTATATTGAGGAAAATGATAAAAAAGAAATTATGAATAAGTTAGAAGAATTATTAGAGAGAATGGAAGGTATTAGAATTTCAGAATACATTGAATTGGTTCGTTCTCCTAAAAGAATGCTATTTATAAATTTTTTATCTGGCCTTGCTAGAGGCTTAGGTTTTGCTATAGGGGCAACTGTATTAGGGGCTGTTTTTTTAATAGTACTTTTAAATATAGCACAAATGAATATTCCAGTAATTGCAGAATTTGTAGCTAGAATTATTAAAATAGTTGAGACATATTTATAAACAAATAAAAAAGCCAAATACCTTCTCTAAATTTATATATTTATATTATAAGCTTAGCCATTTTGCAGTAATAATTCAAGCTAGCGTTGACTTAATAAATAATAAAAATAATATAGTAGGGAGAAATTTCATGGAAAATAATAAATTGAATTACTATAGAAATATTCTCAATAAAGAAAGAGACCGATTGAAAAAAGAAATGAAAAGTTTTGAAGATGAGCAGAGATTAAGCCAAAAAGATTCTACAGGTGAGCTATCCAGTTATGATAATCATCCGGGAGATGAAGGTACTTTAACATTTGAAAGAGAAATGGATCTGGGCTTATTTGATAATATTTTTTCTCGACTAAAAGAGGTTGATGATGCTTTAGAAAAAATAGATACTGGCGATTATGGGATTTGTCAAAGCTGTGGTGATTCTATTAATAAAGAACGACTTGACTTAGTTCCTGCCACTAGTTTTTGCCAGGATTGTAAAGAAATCGAAGAGGACAAAGAAAATGTAAGAGATAGACCTTTAGAAGAAGAAAGTTTTTATCCTTCTTTTCGGGGATTTAATGATGAAACAGGAGCAAATTCATATGATGCAGAAGATACCTGGCAGGACCTGGCTCAATACGGTACATCAAGTGGCCCTGTTTTTTCTGATGATGCTGTTACTGGTGAAAAACCAAGAAAAGAAGCTTATGTGGATACGGACGAATTAATTGGTACAGTAGGTATTGAAGATTCAATAATAAATGACGAGGTTGATAACTTGGAAGAAGCAGTAAAAACTAGTACAACTTTCACAGGGATAAAAGGTCAGACCGAAAGATAGACCTATTTTTTTAAAAAATAGTTAAATTTATCCGAGAGCTAACTGCAACTAAAACTCCCACTTCTTTAAGTGGGAGATCACTGCCCTCTTCTATTCTAAACGCAATGTTGAGGCTACTCCAGAGCACCACCAATTTTGACATTAAGGTTGCAGTACTACCGAATCAACTTGGGGCGCAGCTAAATCTTTGATTATAAACGCTAGGATGATTTAGGTATGACCATATTCGATTAGGCCGTAAGTGGCACTAACCTTCTGGATTCGTTTTAGGCCTTTAGGTCCTTTAGGAAAACTAAGAACTCACTTTATTTAAGTCTTAATTCACTATGTTTATATTGTTTTATATGTATATTTATGCTATAATATTTTAGGGGTTAAAAAAATGGTATATCTTATCGCTTTTATAATAATTGTTTTTGATCAAATAACGAAAGTTATGGTAGTAAATAGTTTTTCTTTAGGAGAGAGTAGAGCTATTATTAATAATATTTTTCATTTGACATTTGTGAAGAATACTGGGGCGGCCTTTGGTATTTTAGCTGGTTATAGGTACTTTTTTATTGTAATTACTGTTGTGGTAGTTATTGCCCTTATAGTTTTTCGTAATATGAGTAAAAAAAATATATTTCTTGATATAGCTATTTCTTTGACAATAGGAGGAGCAATTGCTAATTTAATTGATAGGATAAGATACGGATATGTTATTGATTTTCTCGATTTTCGTATTTGGCCAGTATTTAATATAGCTGATTCTGCTATTGTTGTAGGTATGTTTGTTTTAATTTATTATATATGGAAAGAAGAAGCTAATAATCAGGTGGTTGATTCTGATGAATGAGAAGTTTTTTTTTGTAACCGAAGCAGAAGAAGGCATAAGATTAGATAAATTTCTTGCTATGCAAAATAAAGACATGTCTCGTTCCTATATTAAAAATTTAATACTTGACGGAAATATTTTTATAAATGGAACTAAAGGTAAAGCTAGTTATAAAGTAAAAGAAGATGATGAAATAAAAATTTTAATTCCGGAAGCAAAAGATTCTGATATTAAAGCTGTAGAAATGGATTTAGACCTGATATATGAAGATAATGATATAATAGTTATTAATAAAAAGCCTGATTTAGTAGTTCATCCTGTCCCGGGTAATTGGGACAATACACTAGTAAATGGTCTTTTAGCCTATACAGAGGACTTGTCAGGCATTAATGGTATCAAAAGACCAGGTATTGTACATCGACTTGATAAGGATACTTCTGGGGCTATAGTAGTAGCTAAAAATGATGAGAGCCATAGACAATTGGTTCAACAATTTAAAGATAGGGAAACAAAAAAAATATATCATTGTATTGTTAAAGGAAGGTTAAGCCATGAAAAAGGAATTATTAACGCTCCTATAGGGAGAAACCCAAAAGAAAGAAAAAAGATGGCTGTAACTAAAGAAAATAGTAAAAAAGCAGTTTCGGAATTTAAAGTATTGGATGTTTTCCCTTCTCATACATATCTTCAGGTAAAACTTTTAACAGGACGAACACATCAAATAAGAGTGCATTTATCATATATGGGTCATCCCATACTAGGTGATGATAAGTATGGCAAGAGAAAAAAGAAGGATTTCCATGTAAAAAGACAGATGCTTCATGCACATATTTTGGGTTTTAATCATCCTATAAAAGGAGAATGGAAGGAATTTAAGGCAGAACTACCTGAAGATTTTAAAACAACTTTAGATAAAATAAATAAGAAGAAGCTATATTGAATTTGCTTCTTCTTACTTTATTTACTAGTGAAATCTTATGCTAGTACATTATTTTAAATAAATATAAATAATATTTCTGAAAACAGCTTGACACAATAAGCTAAGTTCTGATATAGTTAAAAGAAATAAAGGGTTCTTTTAAATTAGTCCTGTGAGGCTAGTAAGGGAGACGTAAAATAAAAATCTTCTCGCTCCTTACTCACAGTGTAAGGAGTTTTCTTGTGGCATTTAATTTATTTAAAAGGCCTGAAGAAAGGAGTTGACTATGGATAAGAATTTGAAACTCAAGAAAAAAATAATTGATTCAGATGGTGTTAGAAGGGCATTAACAAGGATATCCCATGAGATTGTTGAGAAAAATAAAGGTACAGATGATCTTATAATTATTGGTATTAGAACAAGAGGAGTACCTTTAGCCCGAAGATTAGCAGATAGAATAAAAAGTTTTGAAGAAGTTGAAGTGCCAGTTGGTATATTAGATATTACACTTTATCGTGATGATTTATCAATGGTTGCACAACAGCCAATAGTTCACAAAACTGAAATACCTTTTGATATTGACGGTAAGACAGTAGTACTAGTAGATGACGTACTATATACTGGTAGAACAGTACGTGCAGCTTTAGATGCTTTGGTTGATTTAGGAAGACCAAAGGCTATTCAATTAGCAATTGTAATAGATCGTGGACATCGGGAGTTGCCTATAAGGGCTGACTTCGTAGGTAAAAACTTGCCAACTGCTCATGATGAAGTAGTTAGCGTAAATCTGAAAGAAATTGATGGTCAAGATAGTGTCTTATTATATAATAGTGATAAATAAATAGAGATTTATCCTTAAAATTAGTCCAGTGAGGCTGATAAGGGTAAAAGGTACATAGTTACCTTCTGCCTGATATCAGTAAGGCGTGAAGGTTTTTTTATGCCTTATTTCTAAGAAAAGCATAATAAATTATTACTAACAAATGAGGGGGAAATTATAATGAATTTCAAAAAAGCATTTTTAGGATTAGAATTATTCGCAATTTGTTTTGGGGCAACAGTTTTAGTACCAATACTAACAGGCATTCATCCATCTATAGTTATGTTTACAGCTGGTATTGCAACATTGGTTATGTATTTTTTAGGTAGAGGTAAATTTGGAGCACCCGTAATATTTTTAGGATCTAGTTTTGCTTATATAGAAGCTATTAATCATGTTCAAGTGACCTGGGATATGCCTTCAGTATTCTTTGCATTAGGAGTGGCAGGCTTTGTACAAGTTATATTATCCAGGATCATTGCTATTTTTGGTAGTGAAGTAATATCAAAAAAATTATTTCCACCTGTACTTTATGGAACAATGATTATGTTAATTGGTTTAAGATTAGTTGATACTGGTTTAGGGATGGCATCTGATAACTGGATATTAGCAACTATTACATTAGTTGTTGCTATATTTTTAATGGTTTTTACAAAAGGAATTCCCAATCTTTTCTCTGTTTTAATTGCTATAGGAGTTGGTTTTATTGTTGCCTTTTTTATGGGAGAAGTAGAATTTGTTAGAGAGTCATTTTTTAGATTACCTGAATTTACAGCACCAAGGGTCAATTGGCAAGCTGCTCTTTATATGATACCTTTTGCTCTTGTTGTAAGTGTAGAGCATTTTGGTGATATTTTTGCTATAAGTGAGGCAACAGGTAAAAAGTATTATCAATCACCTGGTATTCAAAGGACTATGCTTATTGATGGTATTGGGTCTATGCTATCTTTCTTTGGCTCAGTTCCTAATACAACTTACTCAGAAGGTGTTTCAGCTGTAAACCTATTGAATATTAAAGATCCTAAAGTAAGCAGAAACGCTGGTTTCTGGGCTTTGGCATTCAGCTTTGTCGGACTTTTAAGTGCATTGCTAAATTCAATTCCAACAGCAGTTATTGGTGGTGTGATGGTATTACTTTTTGGTAGTATCGCTACAATTGGACTTAAAAGTATGGTTCGTGAAAATGTAGATTTTGCAAATCCGAAGAATATTATTATAGTATCAGTAATGTTAGTCTTTGGGCTTGGAACTGTTCCTGTACCCATTCCAGTATTTGAAGAAGGGGTTGGATTAGCAGCTATATTAGGTATTGCTTTACAATTGATATTTACACTTTTTGAATCAAAAGTTAAGATAAACGAAAGTATAGAAGCAAATGATATAGTAGTGGACGAGGTTGCAACTACTGATGAGTAGTATGACTATTATTAGTAAGTTATTTGATTATAAATTTTAAGATAAAGCCTATAAGATTTATTAAATCTTATAGGCTTTTTGTTATTTGAAGTTCTTCTATCAATTTCAAAACAGCTGCATCCTGTTTTTTGGCTTCTATCATGATATCAAAGGTATATTCTTCTGTTAATTCAAGAAACTTTTTAAAATCATCAGCATTTATATAATCTGAATGTCTTTTAGGGTTTTTATTTGTTCTAGGACTTGAAAAGTGAATCTTGGGAGGTCTTTCTAGCTTATCCCAGGTAGAAAATATTCTATCTAGATATTCTCTTAAGTTTTCTCCTTGGTTGTAACAATTATGATGATGTACATCAAGAACCATAGGACGCTTTATTTCCTGACATAGTTCAAGAACATCTCCAATTGAATAAGAACTATCATCATTTTCTATTACTAATCTATTTTGTACACTTTCAGGTACTAGTTTAAAGTTTTCTAAAAATCTTCTTAGTGCCTTTTTTTTATCTCCATAAACACCACCAACATGTGTCACCATGACAGCATTTTCATCTAGTCCCATTGCAGTTAAAACTTTGTCATGATATTCAAGGTCTCTTATTGAATTTTGAAAAGTATCTTCATTATTAGTGTTTATAACTGTATATTGTCCAGGATGAGTACTTACTTTTAAATTATTATTTTTAATAATCCTACCTATTTTTTTAAGTTCTTCGTTCAAGATATTTTCATAATCAAAAATTTCTCCTAAAGGATGGTTTCCTAAGGGGATAAGTTGTGAAGAAAAACGATAAAGATTTATATTTTCTGCAATATTATGCCATAATAAACGAATAGTGTTCTTAAGATTTGCTCTTGCAACGGTCTCTAAACGATAGATTCTTCCTTCCTTGTCTTCTATCTTTTTAAATGTTCCTAAAGGAACTGTTTTTGCTGTAGAACAATCTTTTATAATAGCACTAATACAGGCATAGCCTAAATCTATCTTATCTAAATCCATATTAAATTACCCTCCAATATAATCATTATTTTATTAAATTGCCTTACGGAATATAAAACTATAGTCTACTTTTGATTTTAGTATGTGCAAAATATTGTTTTTTAGAAAAAATTCTTAAAAAACTTGTTTCTTTTATATAAAAAATGATATACTAAAAAAGAATCTAATTTGAGGAGTGATTGACTAATGAATAAAGCTATAGCAATAACTGATTCGATTTATTGGGTTGGTGTAAATGATAAAGAAACAGATATTTTTGAATCTCTCTGGCCACTTCCTAATGGGGTAGCCTATAATTCTTATTTAATGCTTGGTGAAAAGACAGCTTTAATTGATACAGTACATATATCATACCAGGATGATTTTTTAGATAAGATAAAAGATGTACTTGGAGAAAAAGAACTTGATTATTTAGTAATCAATCACATGGAACCTGATCATTCTGGCTCTATAAGAGCTTTAAAACAGGCCTTTCCTAATCTACAAATAGTTGGTAATGAAAAAACTGCTAAGTTTCTTAAAGGATTTTATAATATAGAAGAAATTAAAGTAATTAAAGATCAGGAAACTATAGACTTAGGTAATAGAAAACTTACTTTTTATCTTACGCCTATGGTTCATTGGCCTGAAACAATGATGACTTATGATACAAAAGACAAGATGTTATTTGCAGGGGATGCCTTTGGTGGTTTTGGTGCTTTCCATGGAGGAATCTTTGATGATGAGATTGATATAGATTTTTATGAAGATGAAATTCGTAGATATTTTGCTAATATTGTTGCTAAATATAGTCCTATGGTACAGAAAGCATATGCAAAGTTATCACATCTTGATCTTCAAATAATCGCTTCAACTCATGGTCCAATATGGCGGGAAAATCCTCAATACATAATTGACACTTATGTAAAATATAGTAGTTACGATTGTGATGAAGGGGTAGTAATTGTATATGGATCTATGTATGGTAATACAAAAAAAATGGCCCAAGAAATAGCTAGAGGGGTAAGTGATGGAGGAGTAAAAAAAATACGCTTATATGATGCCTCCAGAACTCATATTTCTTACTTGTTAAGTGATATATGGAAATACAAAGGCATGATATTAGGTGCCTGCACTTACAATAATGAGTTATTTCCACCAGTTGCTGCACTAACCTCTGCTTTGGAAAACAGAAGGATGAAGAATCATATATTGGGTATTTTCGGTTCTTATAGTTGGAGTGGTGGTGCTGTAAAAGATTTAAGAGCATTTAATGATAAACTAAAATATGAATTAGTTGAGCCAGTAGTCGAGGCACAATATTCTCCTGATGACGATATCTTAGAAGATTGCTATCGATTAGGACAGAATATGGCAAAAAAAATAAAGGAAAGTTTATAAAAAGACGGCTAAATATTGATTAAAGGAAGTCAAGAAATGAAGATTTATGCGATAGCTGATTTGCACTTGTCATTTGAAGATTTTGTAGAACCTGCTAATTGGGAAGAAGTTAAAGAATATAAGTCTATGGAAATCTTTGGAGAAAAATGGCGTATGCATTATAAAAAAATATATGAAAATTGCTTAGATATAGTGACAGAAAATGATTTGTTGCTAATACCAGGAGATATTTCCTGGGCAACTAATTTAAAAGAGATGGAAGCTGACATTGATTTTATTAGAAAGCTTCCAGGTAAAAAAATATTTATTAAGGGAAATCATGATTATTGGTGGAAGGGAGTTAACAGTCTTAGAACTGCCCTTCCTGATGATTTTTATTTAATTCAAAATGATAGCTTGATATTTAATGGGGTTGCCTTAGCTGGTAGTCGAGCTTGGACTGTTCCAAATACTTACCAATTTAGTGAGAAAGATAAGAAAATATTTAATAGGGAGTTAATTCGCTTAGAGTTATCTTTAAAGTCAATTCAAAAGGCTGAAAAAATTATAGTTATGCTTCATTATATGCCTACAAACGAACAACATGAACATAATCAATTAATTGCATTATTAGAGAAATATAATGTAGATATATGTATTTATGGGCATTTACATGGGGACGAATCACATGAGATACGCTTGGAAGGTCAAAAATGGGGTATAGAGTTTAATCTCGTTAGTAGTGATTTTATTGATTTTAAACCCAGGCTAATTTTTCCAAAATAAACAATTGGAATAAAAAAACTATTTATAATTAAAATTAACTAAAAATTAAAGGAATTTAAAATATTTTATAGAATATAAAATGTATGTATAGATAATTTTTTTGGCAGATTACTGATAATTTTAAATATTGCTAAAGAAATAAGTTTACTAATATTTTAATGTCGCCTTTAAAAGGTTTAAGTAATTACAAGTTTTATAATTCTATTGACATTAAATATTTTTAATAAGTCTGCAATAAACTTATCTGTAAAATACCGTAAAAGTACATAAGTCAACTAAGAATGGTATCCTTATTATTTAAAATAATAATTTTAAAGGGGCTGATGTTGATAATGAGTACTGAAAAAATCAGAAATTTTTGTTTAATTTCTCACGGAGGGGCAGGAAAAACTACTTTAGTAGAAAGAGTACTGAAAAATGCTGGAGTAATTAATGATCTTGGTTCGGTAGAAAAAGGTAATACTCAATCTGATTTTATGCCAGAAGAAAAGGATCATCAACATTCGATTAATAATTCATATTTTTCTTTCCAATGGAAAAATATGAATATTAATATGATTGACACTCCAGGATATGCAGATTTTAGAGGTGAAGTTGCAGGAGCGCTTAGAATGGCAGAAGGGGCTGTTTTATTACTAGATGCTCATTCGGGTATTGAGGTAAATAGTAATTATGTATGGGCAATGGCTGAAGAGAATAATTTGCCTCGTTTTATTTTTATAAATAAAATGGATCTAGCTGATACTGATTTTGATAAAGTATTGAATGAAGTAAAAGATTGTTTTGATGGGACTTTTATACCGATTACTATACCTGACGGTAGTGGCCAAAATTATAAAGGGGTAATAGATTTACTGAAAGATGAAGCTAGTTTACTTAAAGATGGCAAAGAGGTCAAGGGTGATATTCCAGAAGGCCATATAGACAAATTAGAAGAGATAGAAAGAGAAATGCTAGAATCTGTAGTCGAATTAGATGACGACTTAATGGAAAAGTATTTTGCTGAGGAAGAAATAAGTGATAAAGAATTATTAAATGGACTTTTTGATGGGGTAGCAAATGGCGATATAATTCCAGTATTTGCTGGCTCTGCAATAAATAATTCAGGTTTGAACCTTTTGATGGATTATTTAATTAAGTTATTACCTGCACCGAATGCAAATAAAGTTGTTAAAGGAACATGGGAAGATGATGAGGTTGAGGTAGAAATAAAAGAAGACGGACCAGTTGTAGCTTTGGTAGGTAAAACTATGGTTGACCCGTATATTGGTAAACTTTCGATTTTTAAGGTTTTATCTGGAGAACTTTGTCGGGACAAAGAAGTATATATTCCATCTAAAGATACTAAAGTTAAATTAGGTAAGCTATATAAACTTAATGGCGCAGAACAAGAAGAAGTTAAATGTTTAAGAGCAGGAGAAATAGGTGCAGTTGCTAAAATAGACGAATTACAAACAGGAGATACAATGTGCACAGATGTGCAGCTAAAATTGAAAGCTATTAATTTCCCGGTGCCAATGTTTGTTCAAGCTGCATATCCGGCCAGTGATGGTGATGATGAAAAACTGTCTAATGCTATTCATAAAATCCCTGAAGAGGATGCTACCTTTACTGCTGAATATAATAAAGAAATAAAGCAGTTATTAGTTACTTCTATGGGTACTGTACATCTAGATATTATAAAAAGTATATGTAAAAGAAAGTTTGATGCTGACTTTATAACAGAAACACCTAAAGTTGCATATAGAGAAACTATACAAAAGAAAGTTGAAGTTGAACAGAAATATAAAAAGCAATCAGGTGGAAGAGGGCAATATGGTCATGTCTTTTTAAGACTTGAACCTTTACCAAGAGGTAAGGACTTTTCTTTTGATGAAGAAATTTTTGGTGGTTCTATACCTAATCAATATATACCGGCTGTAGAAAAGGGTATTGTTGAAGCAAAGGATGAAGGTGTTGTTGCCGGATATCCAGTAGTTGATTTTAAAGCAGTAGTCTACGATGGTTCATATCACCCTGTTGATTCTTCTGAAATGGCTTTTAAAATTGCTGCTTCAAAAGGATTTAGAAAAGGGATGGAACAGGCAAAACCGGTTATACTTGAACCTGTTATGCATGTTGAGGTTGTAGTTCCAGAAGAATATATGGGAGATATAATGGGAGATTTTAATTCACGAAGAGGTAAGATTCTTGGCATGGAACCAGTTAAGGGTAGACAGATTATTAAAGCTGAAGTGCCTCAAGTAGAAATGTTTAATTATACTATAGACCTAAAATCTATAACTGGTGGCCATGGGTCATATACTATGGAATTCAGTCATTATGATAAAGTTCCTTCTAAATTACAGGAAGAAATAGTTAGTCAGAAAGAAGCAGAAGAAGAATAATTATAAATAATAGCCTCCTACTAAGTAGGAGGCTTTTTTATGTTCATAAAAGATCTTTTTTAATTTAGGATTAAACCTATTTTTTCTTTTATTTTTTTGTTTTTTATTTACATTCTTATTTATTTGTGGTATATTTATAATAGTCTGAGTTTTTTCATTTAATAACTAAGACATAAAAAATGGAGGTAAAAAAGCTATGGTATATGATAAAAAAGATAAAGTAATAGACTTAGATGTGAATATAGATGATTATCGCCCACTTGTCTTTTTCGGCATTGATATTGAACAAGATAAGGAGAATATACAAGAATGGGTTAGGTGGTGTAGTAATCAAGGTTTAAAGGGCTTTAATATCATAGTAGGCTCAGATTGTAAGGGTCGTGCTCATGATGAGTGGCTTAATAAACTAATGGATGCTTATGAGCATGCTTTTCAAACTGCTAAAGAAGAAAATCTTGAAGTTTGGATATTTGATGACTGGGGTTATCCCAGTGGTACTGCTGGTGGTTTAGTTTGTCAGGAAGATTCATATAGAGCTAAAAAATTGCATATAAGTTGTGATTATATAATGGAAGCAGGCCAAAGTATTGAAATCGAAATACCTAAGAACTTTCTAGCAGCAGGAGTAATACCTAATATAGGTGATTATAGGTCTCTAAAGATTGACAAAAAAACAGGAGAGAAGTTTACATACAAAGTTGATGAAAACTCAGTATCTGGAGAGAGGCTTATTTTTGTATCATGGACTTATGATAGTCAAGAGGTTAAATCTTCTTGTAAATCTTATCCTGGAGATCCAGCTATGTCTTGTATTGACATGCTCAATCCTAAAGCAACTGAGAAATTTCTTGAAGTAATGCATGAACGTTATTATCAGCGTTTTGCAAAATATATGAACACATTAATTCGTGGTTTTTTCTATGATGAACCATATGTATCATACCCTTTTCCCTGGACAGATAAATTAGCTGATGATTTTTATGACAAAAAAGCGTATGATTTAATGACTGTATTACCACAAATCTTAGTGGAGGCGCCATACGCTCATTCTGGATCAGTTCTTAAATATGCTAATGATTATTTTGAAGTTTGGACTGATATGGTTGCCGAATCTTTTTATGGGGTAATGGCTAAATGGTGTAAAGATCGAAATCTTGAACTTTCCGGTCATATGGATCTAGAGCATCGGCTTGAAACTTTGCATACTATCAGTGGTCATTTTTATAAAAATATGCGATTTAATAATCGCCCAGCAATTGATGTTATCTGGGCTCAGATTGCTCCTGACGAGTTTAGTGATTATCCTCGATATGCAGGATCTGTTAAGAGGTTGTTAGGTAAAGAAAGAGCTACTTCAGAGACTTTTGCTGGTATGGGGTATGGCCTTAGTGGTGACTTAATGAGATTTATAACTGATCATCAAGTAATGAGAGGTATAGATGATTTCCATCTAATGTATTCTTCAAATAATCCACCAGCAGGAGAAACATATAGTCCTCAAACGCCAGAGCATATATTGCAGGAACCGTTTGGAAAAATGATATATGAAAGAATAGCTACGGCTGCAGCAATATCTACTAAAGGTATTCCGCTTATTAATACAGCTATTTTACTTCCTACAGGTAAATTAAATCAGGTAAAGATGGGATTAGATAATCTTCATATTAATAATGCTGATGACTTGCCATGGAATTGGATAAATAAGATAGCTGAGTTTATGGTATATTTACCAATAGAATTTGATTATATTTGGGATGAAGCCATTATGGAATTAGAACTTGTTAATGGTGGATTGAAAACTAAGTCAGATTATGTAATTGATACTATAATTCTACCCCCTGATAGCACTTTAAGTGAAAGGGCAGTTGAAAAGTTAAAATCTTTTCAGGAAAAAGGTGGTAGAATTATATCTGTCTTCAAACCTTTTTGGCAATTGATGGAAAAGGGACTAATGTGTAATCAAATAAAGGGTTTAGAAAAATATCTTAAACCACAAATAAAGATTTCAAATAATAAAGGTATCTCAATAAGCTCTAAAATAATAAATAATAAAAAAATATATTATTTATTAAATGAAAAAAACGAAAAACAAAAACTTTGTATAGACTTTTTAAATAAAGGCATTTTATCTGAAATTAATTTAAAAGATCTTTCAGTATTAGAGTTAACTCGAGGGAATGAATTGGAGATAGAACTTGAATTTTTAGCTAGAGAATTAAAGGTTTTTGTGGTAGTTGAAGAAGATAGAATATACGATAAGAAATTTTTTGAAGAAAAAAGTGGTGTTGAAACAATAATTCCTGAAAAATGGAGATTATATTTACCTGATGGGAAGATAGTGGAATTAGAAAGCAATTCTTTCCCTTCTTGGGATGAATTAGGTTATCCTGAGTATTCGGGAGCATTAAGTTATGAAGCTGAATTTTATTTTCCTGGTATCGATAATGAGGCTATAATTGAAGCTGATGAACTTTATTCACATGGAGAATTCTATATTGATGGTAAAGAAATTGGAAAAAGCGCTTATTGTCCTCATAAAGTGAAGATAAAAAATTTAGAAGAAGGGGTTCATAAATTAGAAATCAAAGTATATAATACCCCTGCTAATCAAATTTGTGGGACTTTAGAACTTGAAAAGAAGAAGTATAAAGGACGTTTTGCAGGATTAGCACATTATGATCGAAGAAGGTTGAAATCAGGCTTATTAGCTCCGCTTAAGATAAGTTTCGAGAAAAATATATAGGAATTGTAGTATATATATCTATTGTCTGTATAAAACAAACAAAACTCCAGCGATTACATAATAGTTAATCGCTGGAGTAAATATTAAAGAATAAATTATAATCATATTATTTTTTACTCACTATAAAGTACATGATGATCTTTCTCTGCCTCTTTTAAGCCTTCACCTTCATGTTTTTGATAAAATTTTTCAACTATATTATCAATTTGTTCTGGTAAGAATTCTTCACTACGATCCCATCTTTCTTTTTTATCTGGTACAGAATCAAAGAGCATTTGTGTGTAAGGATGAATAGGATTTTCATAGATTTTTTTCGTATCTCCTTGTTCCACTAGTCTTCCTTTGCGCATTATTAGTGTATGATCACTTAAATAGTATCCTAAGTTTAAATCATGAGTGATAAATAAGATTGACATACCTTTTTCTTTACAGATGTCAATCAGAAGATTTAAAACTCCCATTCTGGTTGATGCATCCAGCATACTTATTAGCTCATCAGCTATAAGAATATCTACGTCAAGTAATAAGGCGCGAGCTATTAATAGCCTCTGTAACTGTCCACCACTTAGTTGATGGGGATATTTTTCTAATAAGTCAGGTGTTAGGTTTACTTCACTAATTGCTTTGAGTATTTTTTCTTCCTTGTTTTCAGCATCAGGCATGAAATTATTAAAAACCATTTTAAAAATTCTACTTACCCTAAAAAGAGAATTGAAAGTAGAAAAGGGGTCTTGAAAAACTCCTTGTACAGATCGATAGTATTCTTTTTTTTCTTCTTTACTGTTTAATTCACTTATATCTTTTCCTTTAAAATAAATTTTTCCTTCAGATGGAGATAAAAGTTTCAATATTATTCTGCCCACTGTAGTTTTTCCGCTTCCACTTTCTCCAATAAGAGATATTATTTTCCCAGGTTTCATATCAAAGGAGACATCTTTAACTGCAGTTGTTATTTCCTTATTAATTATTCCACTTATAAAGTATCTAGATAGACCCTGTATAGAAAGCAATGTATCATTAGTACTATTTTTATTCATTATTATCACTTCCTATTATTTCATGATTCCAACAGGCTACATAATGTCTTTCATTGATTTTTTCTCTTTCTGGAGTTTCTTCACATTTTTTAGTGTTATAAGGACATCTGAATCGAAAGCGACATCCAGGACCAATATTGATAAGATCTGGCGGTTTTCCTTCGATTCCATGTAATCTTTTATCTTTATGTTGAATACCAACACGAGGTAAAGAAGAGATAAGGGCTTTAGTATAAGGATGAGTAGGTTTATGCATAATCTCTGATGCAGGACCTACCTCAGCTATATGTCCAGCATACATTACCATTATTCTATCAGCAATTTGGTACATTATAGATAAATCGTGAGTTATGAACATAGCTGAGCCAATTATTTTTTCATCACGTAGATTAGCTAACATATTCGCGACAAATCTTTGGGAAGTTACGTCTAGGGCTGATGTTATCTCATCTGCAATAATTAAATCAGGATCAAGAATCGAAGATATTATCATTATAATACGCTGTTTCATTCCACCGGACAACTCTATTGAATATCTATTTAAAACAGAGGGCTCAAGATTAACAATGCTTAATCTTTCTTTTACTTTATCCATAAATTTTCTATTAGCTCTGACTCCGTGGCACTGAACCAGATCTTTTATATGAGTTATAACTTTTTTCGTTGGACTAAATGCATCAAGAGCATATTGTGGAATAAGTGCGATATTTTTTAATTTTCTTTTGCGGAATTCTTTTTTATTTAAATTCATTATTTCCTCGCCATTTAAATATGCCTCCCCAGATATATATCTAAGGGGACGTTCAAGATTGATAAGTGTTTTAGCAAGCGTGCTTTTACCACAGCCAGATTCACCAGCTATTCCAAGAATCTCTCCTCTTTTAACCTTTAAATTTATGCCATCAAGTGCTTTTACGTCTCCTTTAAGCATTTGATAATAAGCTTTTAGTTCTTTTAGTTCCAATACTGTTTCTGTCATAGTTACATCTCCCTCAATTCTGGATTGAAGATTTTATCAAGACCTGTATTGATAAAATACAGTGAAAAGAGTAGAAATAAAATAAATATACCAGGTAGTATAGCCCACCACCAGTAACCCAGATAAAGTGCACCATTAGCAAGGGCGTTTCGCATTACTAGTCCCAAGGACACTCCGCGGGTAGGCCCTAATCCTAAAAATTCTAGCCCGACAGTTGCCATAATAGTTCCCAGGAATTGTTGAATAAAAACCATAAAAATATAAGAAAACATGTTTGCAGCGATATCTTCAAACAATATTCTTATTGTACTATTTGAAGAAATTCTTGATAGGTTAACATGTTCTTCATTCTTTAAAGATAAGGTTTGCGATCTAACAGCCCGTGCTGTCCAGGGCCAGATTACCAATCCTACAAGTATTGCCATATGAACTATTCCTCTATAAGGAAGAAAACCAGCAACTACTATAAGTATTGCCAATTGAGGAAAGGTAAGAAAAACATTTGTTAAACCCATCAAAAACTCGTCAATCATTCCTCCTTTAAAACCAGCAACAAGTCCAATGATGATACCAATAGTGCTGGCAAGGATACTACCTATAAAACCAACCATGATTGTTGCTCGAAGTCCGTAAACAGTCCTAGTATAGACATCATATCCTAAAATAGTTAAACCAAAAGGATTATCAATAGATGGTGCCGCTACTGCTGCAGGTGCTCCAATTCCAGCCCAATCATCAATAGCGTAATCAGTAAATGCTGGTCCTAGTAGTGCAAATAGACAGACAGCAAGAAACAAAGTTATTCCAAAAATAATCCTTGGATTTGTTACTATAAAATATAAATTTTCATTTTTCTTAAATTTAATAAATAGTCTTTTTAAACGTGTACTGACTTTTTGATTAGTATTTAATATTGATTCTGTATTAGCCATAAATCAACCCTCCTCTGTGTAGGATGCTTTTATTCTAGGATCTATAAACATATATATTATATCAACAAGGAAGTTGGCCAGAAGTACCATCAGTATCAAAGCTAGAAAAGATCCCTGTAAAAGGAAAAAATCTTGTCTTTGAACTGCTTCAAGCATTAATCTACCCAGTCCTGGATAGTTAAAGACTTCCTGAACCAAAATTGCTCCAGCAACTACCTGTCCTAATTGAATGGCAAAACCGGTTACCTGGGGTAAAATGCCATTCCGAAAAGCATATTCTCTTACAAGTTTGTCTGGTGCTCCTGAAGATCTCATGTAGTTAGCATAGTTAGCTTTTACCTCATATATAATCATATTACGCATCCCTATAGCCCATTGGCCTAATGTGATTAAAAATAAAGTAAAAAAAGGTAAAAACCAATGCCGTAAAAAACTCCTTATAAATGTCATGTTTAGGCCAGGACTTAGCCCTCCGCCATAGGCTTGAGCTGAAGGGAACCATCCAAGATTGAAAGAAAAAACATATACTACTATAATTGCAAACCAAAAATAAGGAGATGATATAAGAGCATAAATAAAAGGCATAACTATATTATCAGTTTTTTTGTTATCTCCAGCCATTGCTCCAAATTTATTACCAACTATCCAGCTTAACGTAACTGCTGGAAATAATATTACGATATCGTATATAATATTATTTCTCACAATATCAATTACACGACGAGGATACATAGTAATACTTCTTCCTAGATCACCTCGTAATAGCCTTCCCCAAAAAGTAAGATACTGTTGAATAAGACTGCCTTCAAGGCCAAAAGTTATACGTAGTTCTTGTTCTAAGATTGCTCTGCCTTCAGCAGGACCAACATAAGTTGCTAACATTGTTCTAACCGGGTCGCCAGGAATTAAGCGTGGCGCTATCCAGTTAATTGTAACAGCAACAAAAAAAGTTATTAGATAAATTATAAATTTCTTGCTGAAATATTTTCCCATGTTTTTATAACTCCTTTCTAAACTTAAGATTAAGAAATAAAATTATATTATAACTTACAGGCCCGAAAAGTTTCGGGCCCGTATTTAATTAATTATTAAATTTTTATCAATATTAAATTATTGAACAGGTTCAAGATTAAGTAGTGTTTGTGTACCTCCCATTTGCCATAAGCCACCCCATCCGACGGCTATACCATTAGGGTTATCAGCACTAGGCCAATTGGTCCAATATGTTTCAAGAGCCTGTGAATAGGTAGGGTTAAGCATAACAGGTATAACAGGCATATCTTGCATAATAATTGCTTGGATTTCTGCTGCTATTTCATAAGCATCATCACTATCAGCAGGAACCATATTGAAATCAGAGATAAGATCAAATAGTTCTTGATTGTCATAACGTCCAAAATTCCCTTGAGTTACTTCATCGCTATCAATTCCGTGATAGGCAACAGCTTCAAAATAAGTATATGGAGTACCACTAATTTGTGTTGCATAATCATTAAATACTATGTCGAATTCTCCACCCCACATTTGATCATTATAAATGGTTTGGTCAACAAAATTTGCTTCTGCGTTTACTCCAATAGCTCTGAAATTTTCAGCAGCAATGGAAATGATATTTTCCCAATCACTCCAACCTGCTGGCACTTGAAGTGTGAAAGATAAATCTTCACCTTCAGGAGAGTTTCTCCAACCATCATCATTACTATCTACATAACCTGCTTCATCAAGGATTTGCTTAGCATATCCTGGGTCAAAATTAAAGCCATGTTCTTGTACGGCCTCTTCGCTACGATATTCAGCCCATGCACCAAAAAGTCCACTAGGACATGCTGGTAGAGCAGCGCCTTGATAAGTACGATTAATAATTTCTTCTGAATTCACAGCAAAGGCTAAAGCTCTTCTAAATACAGGATCATCTAGGCCAGGCTTTCTTGTATTTAAATAAAGAAGGCCTGTATTACCTGATAGATGATAAGGAGCTTCATCAAAATAGGTTGTTACTGCATATTCAGGAGTAGCAACAATTGCTGGAGTTCCTGGAAGGAAATTGTTTGAGACGTCAAGTTCACGTTGCAATAACATACCTAGAGCAATATTATTACCAAATACTAAAACATCTTCAACGTAACGAGGTCCAGGTTGACCATGAACATCATTACCCCACCAGTCATCAACACGTTCCCAAATCATTCTATCTTCACGTGCTTCACCAATAGTATAAGGGCCACTTCCAATAGCATCTTCGTTAGTAATATTTGCTAGATCTCCTTTAGGGATTTCGCTAAATATATGTTCAGGAACTATTGGTTGTGCATATAAATATGTTTGCCATTGTTGATAATTAGGTCTATCAAAATGAAATTCTACTTCAGTCTCACTAATAGCAACTACATCTCCCAGGTAGTTCCAGATTGATGAATAGAAGAGGTTAACTTCATTAGCAATTTGATAAGTAAATACTACATCGTTTGCAGTTAAAGCTACACCATCATGCCATTTTGCTTCTTCACGTAATTTTACATAAAATACATCATCTTCAATCCATTCTCCTTCTTCTGCTGCTAAAAACGGTATCCATTCTCCAGTGTGTGGATTAAAATGGAAAAGAGGATCATACATTAGACCTACAGTTCCAGTTTGAGGATTGTGATATAGTGGGTTCCAATTATTAGGTGGAGCCCAACTTATTCCTGTGTAAATAACTGTTTCTTCTCTTACTGTTTGTGCGGAAAATGCTGCAAGAGATGTTAAAGCAAAAACCAAAACCAAAGTAACGACAAATAACGATTTCCAATGCTTCTTCATTATACCACTCCTTGTATTTTTTTTATAATAAAGAAAATCTCAGAAAAGAAGAGATTTTCTTATTATTATATTTCCTGTATGATTTTTAGCAAGTTCTCCATACAATTTATAAAATTAAAGAAATTATTTCTGGCTTATGTATGTAATTCTTCAGAAACCGGTTTCCCAAACATTATCATGAAATAAAAGAATGCAAAGAATCAAATTTAGTTTCTTATTTTAATTTGTAATTATCTTAATTATAAAAAATTTCACTATACTTGTCAACCCATTTATAGAAATATTTGCCTTATTAGGTGTATTAATGTACTCTTGATGTGTTCTTAAATTAAAAATCTGTATATTAAAACATCTTATTATTAAGGGTAAAATTCTAAGTAAATGATGAAATCATAGATTAAACAAGATAAGACAGTGGATTATAAGCTATTAGTTTGACTGAAAGCCCGATATAAGGTATAATAATTAAAGTTATAAATTGTAGAAATTATATAATAGGAGGGTTTTGCATGGGTAATAAAGAAAGAATTACTAAGGCAAAAGAACATTTTGGAAAACTAATTGAACAGCAATTTGACAGAATAGAAAAAATGAAGGCTGTTAAAGACTTTGTTGATTATCAAAATTTGGACAAGGTTGTTATTGGTATAGTTGGTGGGGATGGTATTGGACCATACATAACTAATGAAGCTCAGAAGATAATTGAATTCTTAATAGCTGATGATATTGAAAAAGGTAAAGTGGAAATCAGGGTAATTGATGGTTTGACTATAGAGAATAGAGCAAAAGTTAATAAGGCTATCCCTGATAATATAGTAGAAGAATTAAAACAATGTCATGTAATTTTAAAAGGCCCTACAACTACACCTCGTGCCGGAGATCCTTGGCCTAATATAGAAAGTGCTAATGTGGCTATGAGAAAAGAACTTGATCTTTTTGCAAATGTACGCCCGGTTAAAGTTCCTGAAGATGGTATCGACTGGGTTTTCTTCCGCGAAAATACAGAAGGTGCATATGCATTAGGTAGTAATGGGGTAAGAGTAAATGAAGATCTGGCGATTGATTTTACTGTTACAACGTATGAAGGTTCTTATAGGATTATAAAATCTGCATTTGATTATGCCCAAAAAAGTGGTATGAATAAAGTAACAGTAGTTACAAAAGCAAATGTTGTTAAAACTACAGATGGACTTTTCCTTGATATTGCAAAAGAAATTGCTAAAGATTATCCAGAAGTTCAATGGGATGACTGGTATATTGATATAATGACAGCTAAGTTAGTAGATGAAAAAAGAAGACAACAGTTCAAGGTAATGGTTTTACCTAATCTATATGGCGATATCTTAACAGATGAAGCGGCAGAATTTCAGGGTGGTGTTGGTACAGCTGGTAGTGCTAATATTGGTAAGGAATATGCTATGTTTGAAGCTATTCATGGTTCTGCACCAAGAATGGTAAAAGAAGGTAGAGCACAATATGCGGACCCTAGCAGTATTATTAGAGCTGCAGGTATGCTTCTTGATCATATTGGATATAAAAAGGAAGCAAAACAATTACAAATGGCTCTTGATATTTGTGGGCATTATGAGAAAAAACTTGTCCTGACAGGTAGAGATACAGGCGCTACCGGAAGTGAATATTCTGAGTATCTAATGGAAACAATTAAGGACGAAAATTTAGAAGATAAGTATACTACTTATCAAGATTAGAAATAAATGTTTAATTTTGAAAATCTTTTTTTAGAGAAAGATAAGTATTATATGAATGCTTAACAAATCACTGCCTTCTTCTATTATAAAGGCAATGTTGAGACTACTCCAGAGCACCACCAATTTTGACATTAAAGTTGCAGTACTAGCGAATCGACTTGCGTTGCACTGTGCCAAAGTAACTAGCCTAATTAGATTGTTTTGTTATTCATAAGCTGGAAGAAGAGCTGGGCAACCTTAATGTTCTTGTAAGGTTTTATTTGGATTGGGAGTGCCCTGGGATAAATTAGTTTTTTCCGTGGATGAAGTTATGTCTAAGCAGGCTTTATACGGTATGTTCAACTGTGAAGTTTGATTTATGTATTATAAAATAGGCTAGATATATTCTAGTCTATTTTTTATGCCAAAAAATATGTGATTTTCTAATCTGAAGATAATTTCATATTATTCGAATTTTGATTATATATAGATTTGAGAAGAAATAATGGTGAGAAAGCAAAAAATACCTTCCTTAAGGTGTTTGTAGAAAAAAATACATAAATATGCTATATTTTATTGAAAAAAGCAATTTAAAGTTGTATAATATAAGAAAAGGGGGGTTTTTTATGTCGAATAAAAGACTAAATGAAAAAAGGTTTCTAGTTTTTTTAATGATTTTAAGTATAGTTTTTATTTCCTTGGGATGTGACTCGGGAAACGGAGATTCTCGCGATCCAAGTGAAAAAACATTCTATACGTTAACAGTGAGAGTTGAAGGAGAAGGAACTGTTTGGATAGAAGGTACGGAAAGTGTAGAGCCTCAGGTGGAATTTTCTGATAATTTCCAAAAAGGAACTAGTCCAAATATAAATATTGAAACTGAGGATGGCTTTATAAAATGGCAAGGAGATGTAAATGAAAATCAAAGTTATGATACAGAGATCATAATAGAAATAGATAAAGACAAAAGCGTAACTGCATTTTTCCAAGGGGAAGGTCTATTTGATGGCGGAAGCGGCACAGAAAGTGATCCGTATTTAATAGCGAATTCAGAACAGTTGGATATTGTGAGTTATAATTTGGACAAGCATTTTAAACAAGTAAAACATATAGATTTGATAGATTTTAATGGTGGTATAGGATGGAATCCAATAGGAAGCCAGCATCATCCATTCAGCGGATCCTTTGATGGTGGCGGTTATACTATAAAGAATTTAAATATAAACAATTCTAAAGATGTCGGACTGTTTGGAGTATTAGATTTTGAAGCTATACTAAGAAATATAATTTTAGAGGAAGTACAGATAAACGCCACGACTAATTCAGGTGGTTTAGTTGGAGTCAATAATGGTACAATAGAAAACAGCAGTTCAAAAGGTGAAATTAGAGGTGATGGACATAGCGGTGTTCTGGTTGCGAATAATCAAGGGACAATAATAAATAGTTATGCTAAAGGAATTAGTATTGGCGAATTAGCTGGTGGACTTGTTGGATATAATAACGGAAAAATTATAAATACTTATGCAAAAGTTGACGTTGATGGAGAAACCCATTCAGGTGGACTAGTGGGTTTAAATATAGGTAAAGTTAATAATAGTTATTCTGTTGGTTTAGTTAATGAAACGATAAATTCTGGAGGACTTATTGGGCAAGGAAACAAGCTAAGCGTTGAAAATAGCTATTATGATCTTGATAATAGTGGGCAAAATGATGAAGAAAAAGGTATCCCTATATCGGAAGAGGGGATGAAGCAAAGAGATACATATAATGATTGGGATTTTGATAGTGTTTGGGCTATTGATGAAGGAGTATCTTATCCCTATTTACAGTGGCAATAGAAAAGCTATATTTAAATTAGGCTGGATTTTATCTGGTCTAATTTTTTTATACGAAAATATATTTATATTAATAAGCTTATATACATAGTTTTTCTTTTTCATAACGTTCAAAAAGTATTTATTGATATCTTATTAATGAAGAATTAATTTACAAAGTTGAGAATTTTACATGATAAATCTTAAAAATATATGGAAAAATACTTGATTTTTCTCTTTATCAATGATAAAATATTAATGATGTTTTGTACGTGTTAATTTAATAGACAGTTAATAAATATCAAGTTAAGGGTACGCATTTCGATACCTATCTGCTCTTTTTCTTGATATTTTTATGTCTATATTTTATTTACTATATTTTTATTTTTGAAAAATGTTTAAAATTATTTTTCTTTAAGTTCCAATTAAACAAACCTGACATATCAAACATAGGAGGGGTATTATCGAATAAAATACGGGGGTGTTGTAAATGAAAATAGCTGTTTTAGGGGCTGGAAATGGAGGCCAAGCTATTGCTGCATATCTAGCTTTACATGGAAACGAGGTAAATATTTACAATCGTACATACGAAGCAATAAAAAGAATAAAAGAAATTGGAGGAATATACTTAGAAGGTGTATTAGAGGGTTTTGCTAGACTAAATATAGTAAGTACTAATGTCGCAGAAGTAATCGAAGATGTAGAATTAATTATGATCGTAACACCAGCAATAGCTCATCGCTTTTTAGCTAAAGAGCTAGCACCATTTTTAAAAGATGAACACAAAGTTGTTTTAAACCCAGGTAGGACAGGTGGGGCTTTAGAATTCTATAATACTTTACGAGATAATAATTGTATGGCTAATTGTATTATTGCAGAATCCCAAACGTTTATTTTTGCAAGTCGGGTTATAGGTCCTGCACGGGCTAAAATTTTTGCCATAAAGAATCATGTTGCATTTGCTGCTTTTCCAAGTAATAGGAGCAGAGAAGTCATAGATCTTTTATTCAGAGTATTGCCACAATTCTCGCCTGTAGAAAATGTATTGAAAACTAGTCTTGACAACATTGGGGCTATTTTTCATCCTGCACCTACCTTATTGAATATGGCCTGGATTGAATCAACTGAAGGTAATTTTTATTATTACCAGCAGGGTATTTCTCCTACTATCAGTAATATTATTGAAAAGATGGACTTTGAACGGATGAAAGTAGCGAAGGCTTTGGGGGTTGTTCCCTTAAGTGCTTCAGATTGGCTGCGAATGAGTTATGGTGCTAGAGGTAAGGATTTGTTTGAGCTTTTACAAAATAATGATCAATATCAGGGAATTTTTGCTCCTGCTTATATAAATCACCGTTATGTTTTAGAGGATGTACCGATGAGTTTAGTTCCGATTGCATCTATAGCTGAGCATATTAATATAGAGACTCCAACTATTAATTTAATAATTGATCTTGCTAATACAGCCTGTGCAAGAGATTTTCGGTCAGAAGGTAGGACAGTTCAATCGTTAGGAATTCAGAATTTGTCTGTAGATGAACTTATCAATCTTGTAAATACAGGAGTAATTGGCGATGTTAAAATACATCCATCTCTAAATAGAAGGATTGTAAGCAAATTTGATAATTTAATCTATGGGGATTTTGTCAAATTAAAAAAAGGGGTTGAATAAGATGAAGCAAACTATTATAGGTGCTTCTATAGGTAATTGTGTTCATGTGGCTGGAGTATTGAATTTCTTTAAACTGGCTGAAGAACATGGTTACTTAGCTAAGTTTTTAGGACCAGCTATTTCAGTTGATTATTTAATAGAAAGAATTAAGGAAGAAAAACCTGATATAGTTGCTGTTTCTTATCGTTTAACAGCAGAAACAGCTTATAATATATTACGAAGGTTAGAAAAAAGAGTCAAAGAAGAAAAGTTAAGTAATTGTAGGTATATATTTGGTGGAACTAAACCTGTTGCAGAAAAAGCTAAAAAAATAGCATTGTTCGAAAAAATCTTCACTGGTGAAGAGGAAATTGATGAAATTATCGCCTTTCTTGAGGGTAGAGATATAAATTTAGAAGACATAAAATACAGCGATGATCTTTTAGAAAGACTTGAAAATAAAAAACCTTATCCATTAATCAGACATCATTTTGGCTTGCCTAGTATTGAAGATACAGTAAAGGGCATTAAGAAAATAGCTAAAAGTAAAGTCTTGGATATCATATCTTTAGGTCCTGATCAAAATGCACAGGAATCCTTTTTTCGACCAGAAGAAATGGACCAAGCAGAAACAGGTGCTGGGGGTGTGCCTATAAGAAGTCTAAAAGATTTGGATGAAATCTATCAAGCGAGTCGTAGAGGAAATTATCCTTTAATGCGTTCCTATAGTGGAACTAGGGATGTTTTTAAAATGGCCGATATCTTAATAAAAACTATAAATAATGCCTGGTGTGCAGTACCTTTAACTTGGTATAATCAATTAGATGGACGTGGGCCTAGAAATCTTTTTGATTCTATATCTGAAAATCAAAAGTTAATGAAGTGGCATGGAACAAGAAATATTCCTGTAGAAGTCAATGAATCACATCATTGGAGTTTACGTGATGCACATGATACAATAGCTGTAGTAATGGCATTTTTAGCTGCATATAATGCCAAAAAAATGGGAGTTAAAACATATATTGCTCAATACATGTTTAATACCCCATGCGGTACATCGGCTCAGATGGATATTGCTAAGATTTTAGCTAAAAAAGAATTAATAGAAGGATTAGTTGACAATAATTTTAGGGTTTTAACTCAAGCTAGAGCAGGTTTGAGTAGCTTTCCCGTTAATCTAAATAAGGCAAAAGGGCAGTTGGCTTATTCTACATTCTTGTCTATGGCTTTAAATCCTGATATAATACATGTAGTTGCTTTTTCAGAAGCAGATCATGCTGCTAAAAGTGAAGATATAATAGAAAGTTGCCAGATTGCAAGGCAGCTTATTAATAACTTGGTATATAACTGTCCTCAGTTTTCTACTGATCAGGAAGTTATAAAACGAAAAGAAGAGTTATTAAATGAAGCTAAAGTACTATTAGAAGCAATTAGAGAACTAGGGTTTCAAAATAATAATGATCCTTTATCTGATCCATCATCTATAATAAAAGCTATAAAAATTGGCTTGATTGATGCACCTCATTTAAAGGGCAATCAATTAGCTGCGGGTAAACTACGAACAAAATTAATTAACGGAGCTTGCTATGCTTATGATTATAAAAATGAAAAAATTATGAATGAAGAAGATCGGATTAAAAAGATTTTAAAGGAGGAAAAGCTTTGGGCAGTCTAGAAGATATAAGTTTTTTTAAAAAGTCTATATTATTTTCTGAATTAGATAAGAAACAATTAATAGAATTAAGCAAGTTATTGCTTAATAAAACATATCCTGCAAACCAAACATTATTCTTTCAAGGTGATCCAGGTGATAATGTTTTTTTCTTGAAACGTGGTAAAGTAAAAGCTATCAAAAGAAACGCTGATGGAGAGGAGCAGATACTTGATATTTTTCAAAGAGGAGATGTTTTTGGGGAAGTTGTTTTGTTTGGAATTAAACATTATCCTGCTTCTGCAATAACAATGGAAGAAGTTGAGCTGGCTTCACTTTCTAAAGAAAAGTTTAGAAAATATTTCTATAAGAATCCAGACCTAGGATGGGGTATGTTACAAGAAATGGCGAAAAAGTTAAAACAGGCCCAAAACAAGATAGAAAATCTTGGATTGCGAGATACTAAGGGACGTGTTGCTACCTTACTTATAGATTTATTATATAAATTTGGTGATGAAGAGAAAAAATCTGTACTTGAACTAAACAGACAAGAAATGGCTAATTTTATAGGAACTACTCGTGAGACTGTAAGTCGCACTCTGAGTGACTTTAAGAAAGAAGGATTAGTTAAAATTAACGGAAACAAAATTTATATAAAAGATATAGAAGGGTTAAAGAAAAAATTTTAGAATTTTTAAACCTAGAGTTATATTTGAAATAATCAAGTATAGTTTTTGTGTTAATTTTTATTATTAATTTAAATAGGAGTGGCTATATTGATAAACTTCAAGAGTCTTTTATCTAAAAAATATTTATCAAAAAGATATTTCTTAGCGGTATTAGCAGGTTTTTTACTATCGGCACCTTTAAGTTATCCGTCCTTATTTTTTTTATCATGGATTGGACTTATACCTTTCTTGTTTGCTATAAGAGAACTAAGTACATTAAAAGTGTTTATTTCTGGTACTCTAATGGGGTCAACTTTAATTTTTTACTCATCGTATTGGCTGTATTATCCCTTAATTGAATTTAGTGGCTTGCCTTATATACCTGCTTTTTTTATGTTTTTTTTACTCTTTATTTTATATGGCTTAATTTATGGATTTTGGGCTATAATTTATAAATTTATCAAAAATGATAAAGATATAAGTGTCTTCTTACTAGCGATAACTTGGATTGGATTTGAGTACTTACGTTATTTATTTTTTTCAGAACTTCCTTTTGGATATCTTGCTTATACACAGGCTAATTTTTTATCTCTAGTACAATTTGCTGAATATGGAGGGATTTTCTTAGTAGGTTTTATATTAATCCTAATTAACGGATACATGTATAAAAGTTTGATACGTAAAAATATTAGGTATATTGTTCCAATGATTTTATTTTTGGTGTTTATCGTGTTTTTTGGTGCTTGGCGTATAAATCAGTATAATAATGAAGATTATGAAAGTATAGAAGTTGCTGTTATACAAACAAGTTTAGATCCACAGGAAAAATGGTTAAGTTCTAATATAGAACCTAATATAGATAATTTGATGAGTAAATCACATGAATTGGATGGTGTTAAATTAATTGTTTGGCCAGAGACAGCATTAACATTTGACTTAATTAGAAATCAATATTACTATGATAAATTTATGGAATATTTTCCGCTAGAGGAATCTTATTTGCAAATAAGTGGTCATGCAATTATTGATAATAATGTGGAAAGATATAATAGTAGTTTTTTGTTGACGCCGGATGGAAGTATAGAAAACCGATATAATAAGATGCGCTTAGTGCCTTTTGGAGAATATTTTCCTATGGTAGATTTAATACGGAAATTAGGGGTCAGATTGTCTTCGCAAACACCTGGAAATGAAGCTACTATATTTTCTTTGGATTCTTTTGCTTGGAGAACAGTAATTTGTTCTGAAATATTATTTCCTTATTTAGTTCAAAAGAATATATTAGAAGCAGATTTTATAGTAACCCAATCTGTTGAATCCTGGTATAGAAGAGGTAATCTACAGGAACAAATGTGGGCTGCAACTATTTTTAGGGCTGTAGAAAATAGACGCTCTGTTTTAAAATCTGCTAATATGGGTTATGGTGGAATTATATCACCTGCAGGTACTTCGATAGTAAAAAAGCACTCACAGGAAAAATCGTTAATTTCAAATGAAATAGCCTTGAATAATATAGAAACGCTTTATCAACGCTGGGGTGATTTTATTGCTATAATATCTTTGATATTGCTAATAACTTTATTAGTTATTAGGCTTATAATGTTTTATCTGCATAACAAAAAATAATTTAAAAGCTCCTGCAGTAGATTTTTTTGATTTTTATTGTTTCAATTTATCTATTAATTTTTTCTTAGGAGTAGCAAAAACAGTTTGGTAATCTTCATAATAAACTAAGCCAGGCTTTGCTCCCTTTGGTTTATTAACATTTTTTATTTCTGTATAATCAATAGGGACATTTTCAGAGAGTCTGGCTTTGCTGTAATAAGCTGCGATTATTGCAGCTTCTTTTATTGTCTCCAAAGGAATTTCATCTCTTGTATGGTTTCTAATAATTGTATGAGAACCTGCTAGATCTTTAACATGTAGCCAAATGTCTTCCTTGTTAGCTAGTTTCTTTGTCAAATAATCATTTTGATGGTTATTACGTCCAACTAGTATATCAAAACCGTCAGATGATCTGAATTTGTGTGGAGCTAAGGCTTTGTTTTTTTTCTTTTCCTTCTTATTTTTTTTATTTTCCTTTATATATCCCTCTTTAATGAGTTCTTCTTTAATTTCCTTAAGTTCTTCCTCACTTTCTGCCTGTTCAATATTTAACAATACTTGCTCTAAATACTTTTCTTCATGTCTTAAAATAGCAATTTGTTTTTTAAGATAAGTAATACTTTTTTTTGCTTTGCTATATTTTTTATAATATTTTTGTGCATTCTTAGAAGGTGAGATTTTAGGGTCTAGCTTAAGACTTATATTTTTTTGTTCAGGATGGTAAAAATCAATTACATCCAATTCAGTCATTCCTCTTTTTATTTGATATAAATTTGCAGTTATTAATTCCCCAATTTTTTTGAATTCGTCTGCATTTTCCCCTACTTTTAATTTAGATTTTAACTTCTCTTGTTTTATGAGATTTTTTTTCAGATAAGTATTACTAATATCGTTTAATTTATGTTTATATTGATTAAGGGTTTTGTCAAGTATTTCATTTTGATAATAAAAATCAAATAATTCTCCAGTATTTTTATATAAAATATTATCTTCTTTACGGTGTTTTAATGGAAAAGCAGAGATATATTTAATATTATTGTTTTTTATGCCCAGACTTGGCTGAAAATTGCCTTGATTTATATTTGTAAAAATTTCATTAAACTTATTCCAAATATTAAATTTTTCTTTTTTACTCAGTTGATTATAAGGAGTTGTAGGATCAATATTTGCTCGATAAACAATTTCTTTGGCAGAATAAGGTCCGATACCTCGAAAATTAAACATAATAGCTCGATGAGCTGCCTGCTGAAAATCATCAGGAATTTTCTCAAAATAATTATCTTGACTTACTATTAATGGATTGAGTTTATCTTGTCTAGGTGGGTATTTGTATTTTATTCCAGGGTAAAGTTGCCTTTCACGGCTAATTTGTGAACTTACTCTTTTAATGGAATCTAGGACAATACCATCTTGGTCTATAAGACTGATGTTACTATGTTTGCCCATTATCTCAATAATTAAATTATATAACTTATTATATATACTTACTTCTATATTAATAATTCTTTCAAAATCAGGTTGTTCTATTTTTTTTATAATTCCACGCATGAGATATTTTCTTAGAAGCATACAAAAATCAGGAGCTTTAATAGGATTTTTAAAAGAGGATGTACTAATATGAATTCTAGAAAAAACTGGATGTGAGGACATGAGTAATTTATAGTTGAAATTATTATTTCTGATTAAAATTGTTACTAAATGTTTATTCACTTGATATATTTTATCTATTCTTCCTTCAATTAGGGTATCATTAAGCTCTTTATTAATAGCTGCTAGCATAATGCCGTCTATAGACATAAAATCACTTCCTTTGTAATATCATTTCTAAAAAACTTTTTTCATATTCTGAATTATATATTATTTAGTATAAGTCATCTAATGCTTATAGTCAATTAAAGTTGCATGCAGTTCTGATATTAGCATAATAATATAAGTTAAATAAATTGTTCTTTTTATTAGGAATTTTGAATACTAATATTATGATAGATAGACAAACAGGGGTGGTTATATGTTAGCAAACAAGGAATATTATTTGCTGGATAAGGATGAACTTGTAGAAAACTTTAATTTTTCTATGGAAAGAGGTTTATCTAAAAGAGAAGTAAAAAGACGCCAATATGAATATGGTAAAAATCTCATCGAAGAAAATGACAAAAAAAGTCTCATTGGTATATTTTTAGGTCAATTTAAAGATTTTATGATTATTGTATTAATGGTTGCAACCGCTTTATCATTATTGATGGGTGAGTTTACAGATGGTATTACTATACTAGCTATCATAATACTTAATGGTATTATGGGTTTTATTCAGGAATATCGTGCAGAAAAATCTCTAGAGGAGTTAAAGAAACTATCAGCTCCAATAGCTAGAGTGCTAAGGGATGGGACTATTGAAGAGCTAAATGCAGAAGAATTAGTTCCAGGAGATGTAATATTATTGGAAATTGGTGATAAAATACCTGCTGATTGTAGAATATTATCTTCCAATGCTTTGCAAATTGATGAATCTTTATTAACAGGAGAATCTGTTCCTGTAGATAAATCTGATCAAAATTTGTATAGAAGAGGAATAGAACTAGCTAATCAATTTAATATGATTTTTATGGGTACATCAATTACCAGAGGGAAGTGTAAGGCCCTTGTGGTTAGTACTGGTATGGACACGGAAATGGGTAAAATAGCACATCTTTTAGGAAAAAATAAGAACGAATTAACACCTTTACAGAAAAGGTTAAAAAATCTTGGTAAATGGTTAGTGATTTTGAGTCTATTAGTTACTGTAGCAATAGTAATAATAGGTATCTTAAAAGGTCAGTCTACTTATAATATGTTAATGGCTGGAGTGAGTCTGGCTGTTGCGGCTATACCAGAAGGATTACCTGCAATTGTAACTTTAGTTTTAGCTATTGGTGTACAAAAAATGATAAAAAGCAATGCTATAGTAAGAAAGTTACCTGCTGTGGAAACACTTGGTTGTTCAACTGTAATTTGTTCCGATAAAACAGGAACATTAACACAAAATAAAATGACACTTAAAAAAATATTTTCAGATAATAAAATTATAGAATTTGATCCTTCTGATAAGGATCTATCAGTAAAAAAATTATTGAAAGTGTCTTCACTATGTACTACAGTAGAGTTAACAAGTGAAGAAAAAAAAGGGGCTTTTAATAAGGTGAAAGAGTTTTTTGGGGGAACTTCTATACCTGAAATGCTTGGCGATCCGACAGAGATAGCTTTAGTAAGAGCATATTATCAGGTGGGAAATTCATTCATAAAGCTAAAAGATCAATATAAAATAAAATCAGAAGAAAGCTTTAATTCAGCTCGTAAAAGAATGTCTGTATTGGTTGAAACACCTACTCGGAAAAAAGAACTTTGGATAAAGGGTGCTCCTGAAGTAATTTTAAACAGATGCAATTATATAGAAGTTAACGGCAAAAAAAGACAGTTAAGTAATGAGAGTAAAAATCAGATATTAAGAGCAAATGACAATATGGCAGGAGAAGCTTTGCGAGTTTTAGCTGTAGCTTATCGTGAATTTCACAATAAAGTAGAAAAAAATAAATTAAAAAAGTATGAGAGTAATTTAGTCTTTTTAGGCTTGGTAGCTTTTATAGATCCACCTAGGCCTGAAGTATATAAAGCTGTAAAAAAATGTTACCAAGCAGGAATTAAACCAGTTATGATAACTGGAGATCATAAAATAACAGCTAGTGTTATTGCACAAGATATCGGTATTATTAATAAAGAAAGTTCAGTTATTACAGGGTCAGACATAAAAAATATGGATGATAATAAGCTGGAAAAAATGGTAAGAGATGTTCAAGTCTTTGCCCGGATATCTCCTGAAGATAAATTAAGAATAGTAAAAGCTTTTAAGAAAAACGGAGAAGTTGTTGCAATGACAGGCGATGGTGTTAACGATGCGCCTGCAGTTAAAGAAGCAGACATCGGTATAGCTATGGGTAAGAAAGGGACTGATGTAACTAAAGAAGTTTCTTCTTTAGTGTTAGCAGATGATAATTTTGCTACAATAGTGCATGCTATAAAAGAAGGACGTAAAATATATAATAATATCAGGAAATTTATTAAATACCTTTTGGCTTGTAATATTGGGGAGTTACTTGCTATATTTATTGGTATATTTATGGGTCTTCCGCTACCTTTGTTACCTATACAAATATTATGGGTTAATTTAGTAACTGATGGTTTGCCTGCGTTAGCTCTTGGGCTTGATGATGATAGTGATGATGTTATGAAAAAGCCTCCGCGTGATCCTAAAGAAAGTGTTTTTGCTCATGGAATGATTAGTCATATTGCTAGTCAGGGTTCTTTAATTGGTATAAGTACTATGACTGCTTTTTTGATTGCTATCTTTAGATTTGGTACAGATATTGATACTGCACGCACAATGGCATTTTCCACTTTGGTTTTTTCCCAATTAATATTTGTATTTAGCTGTCGCTCTGAGGAACACTCTTTCTGGCAATTATCTCCATTTAGAAATATGTACTTGGTTTTGGCAGTGTTAGTATCAACAATTATGCAGCTAGTAGTAATTTATTCACCTTTATTTAGCTCGTTTTTTAACACACAAAGGTTAGATATACAGCAGTGGTTAGTAGTAATAATCCTATCAATGTGGTCTACAATTACTATAGATTTTTTTAGAAATATTTTAAGAAATGATAAAGAAAAAGGATAGTATGCATTACTATCCTTTTTTTAATCAGCTCTTGTCAAACTCTTTATACTATGATATTATTAATAAAAGTTTAATCTTGTTCTAGTCAGGAGGAGTATATTATAAATGAATAATGTAAACTTAATTAATATTGGATTTGGAAATATTGTTGCGGGAAATAGAGTAATTGCTATAGTAAGTCCAGAATCTGCTCCTATAAAGCGAATAATTCAGGAAGCAAGAGAAAGAGGAATGTTAATAGATGCTACATATGGAAGAAGGACAAGGGCGGTTATTATAACTGATAGTGATCATGTTGTATTATCGGCTATTCAGCCTGAAACTGTTTCCCATCGCCTAAATGAAGAAGATTAGTTGATTGTCTAATGGATAATATAGATGGGGGAGGTTTAATTTGTGAGAAAAGGTAATCTTTTTGTTCTTTCTGGGCCTTCTGGAGTAGGAAAAGGTACGGTTCTAGAAAGGCTTTTGGAAAATTATGATGGCATAGATTTTTCAACTTCTGTAACAACACGTGGTCGTAGACCTGGTGAGGTAGAAGGTAAAGATTATTTCTTCATATCTGTAGAAGATTTTTTTCAGATGGTTGAAGAAAAAAAGTTTATCGAATGGGCAGAAGTACATAATAATTATTATGGGACTCCTAAAGAATATGTAAAAAAGGCTTTAGAGAGAGGAAAAGATATTATACTGGATATAGACATACAGGGTGCTAGCGTTGTTAACAAAATGTATCCAGAAGCTATCTTTGTTTTTCTTGTGCCGCCTTCTTTGTCAGAATTAGAATCTAGGTTAGATAAAAGAGGAACTGAAGATAAAAATAGCAAAGAAGTTCGTTTGAAAAATGCACGCGATGAATTAGCAGAAATAAATAAGTATGATTACCAAATTGTTAATGATAAGTTAGATGAGACTGTAAAAGTTTTAAAAGCAATTATAATAGCCGAAAAACATAAAATAAGAAAATAACATTGGGAGTGATTTTTTATGATTACATATCCTTCTATTGATAAATTAAAGGGAAAAGTTGATAGTCATTATACTTTGGTTATACTGGCAGCCAGGAGAGCTAGACAATTAAATGTTGGAGGGAACGAATTACTTGAGGAGTATAAGACCAGAAAACCTGTGTCTAGGAGTTTAGAAGAAATTTCAGCTGATAAGGTGACTTATCGCAAGTAGCTTTGGAAAAATAATAGAGCAGTATGTTTATAAACATACTGCTCGTCTTTTGTTTAAGCTTAGACATGGGTTTCAGCTAACTCTGGTTTAGCATTTGCTTCTTTAGATTGACTTGCTCTGAAACTCATACAACTAATTGTTTCGTTTCCTGTGGTTTCAGGAGTATTAGATAAAACTCGAATTTCTTCTCTTTCACAGGATTTTTCTTTATTATAAACACAGTTTTCTACATCGCAGGTAATTGTATTTGCCATTTAATACCCTCCTTTTTTTGATATCATATGTTTTCTTGATTTTTTCGTAAAGATATGTGCTTGTTTATTATATGTAAATAAATTAATTTAATTCGAAAAAAGTGTTAATGTGACTTTGTAATCTATAATGAAGTAAGAATTACTTACATATAATTATGAAAGGAGATTTTAAAATGATTGATCCTGTTGCTTTTGAAATTGCTTCTTTTAGCATTAGATGGTATGGTATTATCATTGGCTTAGCGTTTTTATTATCGCTTTTTTTGGTAATTAAAGAAGCAGAGAAACAAGAAATTGAAGAGGATTTTATTTTAGACCTTTTTATTCTTATGTTACCATTGGCTATTATTGGTACAAGACTTTATTTTGTAATTTTCAATTGGCCATTTTATCGCCAAAATCTATCGATGATATTTGCTTTTAGATCAGGCGGTTTAGCAATTCACGGAGGTATAATTACTGGGATAATAGTTTTGTATTATTTTTGTAAAAAAAGGCGTGTATCATTTTTTAAAATAACAGACCTTCTTGCTCCTTATTTAGCTTTAGGACAAGCAATTGGCAGGTGGGGTAATTTTATAAATCAAGAAGCCTTTGGTGGAGTTGTTAGTAAAGAATTTATTAGTATCTTTCCAGAGTTTATACAGCGCCAGATGTTTATAGGTGGTAATTATTATCATCCTGCGTTCTTATACGAATCAATATGGAATTTTTTCGTTTTTTTGCTTTTGATTAGCTTGCGGAAAAAAGATTTTGTGCAAAAAGGTGATATTTTCCTACTTTATATTATTGGATATTCTATAGGTCGTTTATTTATAGAAGGAATTCGAACTGATAGTCTTATGCTTGGACCATTTAGAGTTGCGCAGTTAGTAAGTATAACTGCTATATTGTTAGGGGCTATAGTTTTGTATAAAAAACATATAAGCACAAAAAATGAGTAGAATTGACAGAGGTTTTTGAATATGCTAAACTAATATTATTGTGGTTAATCTACTTATAAATAGGAGTATTTTAGAGAAACTAAGAAAAAATCCAGGCTCAATGTAATACAATAAGTTTAAATTATGACAATACATATGTAGCTATTGGATTATATATTATATTAAAAAAGGTGGTACAAGAAATGGCAGAAAAATATTTGTTTACATCAGAATCTGTTACTGAAGGTCATCCTGATAAAATTGCGGATCAAATATCCGATGCAGTACTTGATGCTATAATAAAAGATGATCCAAATGCTAGAGTTGCTTGTGAAACTTTAGTTACTACAGGTTTGATTTTAGTATCAGGAGAGATATCAACAGATTGTTATGTAGATATAACAGATATTGCAAGAAAAACGGTTCAGAATATAGGTTATAATAGAGCAAAATATGGGTTTGATGGAAGTACTTGTGCTGTACTGACAGCTATCGATGAACAGTCAGCAGATATAGCTCTTGGTGTAGATAACTCACTGGAAGTTAAGGAAGGTAAGGAAGAAGATCAATTAGGTGCAGGTGATCAGGGGTTAATGTTTGGTTATGCTTGTAATGAAACACCTGAATTAATGCCTTTGCCTATTACTCTAGCTCACAAGTTGGCACAAAGGTTAACGGAGGTTCGTAAAAAAAATATTCTTCCATATTTAAGACCAGATGGGAAAACACAGGTGACTGTTGAATATCAGGATGGAAAGATTGTAAGAATTGATAAGATATTAGTTTCAACTCAACATAGTCCAGATATTAGCAGGTCGGAGTTGGAACAAGATATAAAGAAATCAGTTATAGATCATATTGTTCCTGAAGAACTATTGAGTGATACAGAAATCCTAGTTAATCCAACAGGGCGTTTTGTTATTGGTGGTCCTAATGGGGATACTGGATTAACAGGTAGAAAAATAATTGTTGATACATATGGAGGATTTGCACGTCATGGAGGTGGAGCTTTTTCAGGGAAAGACCCAACAAAAGTAGATCGTTCTGCTTCATATGCAGCTCGTTATGTTGCTAAGAATATTGTAGCAGCTGAGTTAGCAGATAAGTGTGAAGTACAACTGGCTTATGCTATTGGAGTTGCACATCCTGTTTCGATTATGGTTGATACATTTGAAACCGCTAAAATAAGTCAAGAAAACATAGAAAGGTTGGTTAAAGAAAACTTTGACCTTCGTCCAGCTCAGATAATTAAAGAATTGGATTTATTAAGACCTATCTATAATCAAGTTGCTAAGTATGGGCATTTTGGTAGAAATGATTTATCACTTCCATGGGAAAAAACCGACAAAGTAGAAATATTAAGAAGTGCCGCAAAGAATTTATAATAATTATTATACCGGAGGATATAATCCTTCGGTATTTGTGTAAGAATATATACCGGGGTGTAAAAATGGAAGATAAGCAAAAAGGATACTATCTTGATTCGAAGACTGTATTTAAAGGCTTAAGAATTACTATAGGTCTTAGTCTTTTATTTTCCGCTATATTGATATTAATGACTTTAGATAGAGAAGAATTTTTAAGAGCAATAAAAAGAGTGGATTTTATATTTTTTATACAAATTATCGTTTTAGTGATAATTAACATAGTTTCAGCTGGTATAAAATTCAAAGTTATGATTGCTGCTACTGGGAGTAGTATCAGTTTAAAAGAAGCTATGAAATTACATTTAGCAGGATCTTTTATTTCTAATGTAACACCTATGGCAACAGGTGGTGGTCCTTTTCAAATTTATTTTTTACTTAGAAGAGGTATGAATTTAGGTCAGAGCACTACTATTGTTTTAACACAGTTTATTTTAAGGATATTTTTCTTTACATTTGCTAGCTTGATATTCTTTATATTTTTTAGTGATCTAATATCTCCTGGGATATTGCCTTCTTATATTTTTTATTTTGCTATAGGTATAGGTTTTTTTATTACAGTTTCTATTATTATAATCAGTATTTTTCCTTCAATACTGGATAAATTACTTAGGCTATTATTTAAGATTAGAATTTTAAAGAAACTTGTTAAAAGAAGTTATAAATTAAAGAGATTTATTGTTAATGGTCGTAAAGAATTAGAAGAATTTCATCAGTCGATGGAATTATTAGTAAAGCACAAAGATAAGGTGTTTTTGGCTGCCTTAAGTACTTTTGTGTTCTGGACTTCTATGTTTATGATTATCCCAGTTATACTTAGGGGTCTTGGTCATCATCCATATTATTTTAGAGCCTATGTAATGCAAACCATTTTTAATCTTGTAATACCTTATATGCCTACTCCGGGGGCTAGTGGTGTTGCGGAATTGGGATTTGCTTCTATTTTTATTACGTTTATACCGAGAGGAATCATAGGGATAGTCACTTTATTATGGCGTTTTTTTACATTTTATTTAATTTTAATAATTGGTGGTTTGGTAACTTTTAAAGAATTAGGATGGGATAGGGTTAAAAATGAGTAAATATGTTGAAGTTATAGTTGATATACCCGTTAATGAGGTTGATAAAATATTTCATTATAAAGTACCCACTGAATTAGAAGATAGATTAAGTATTGGTCAAGCGGTATTGTTGCCTTTTGCTAACAGAAAAATTATTGGTTTCATAATAGGTTTTACTGATAACCCAGGGATAGAAGATAAAAGGATAAAAAACATAATCAAAGTCATTTCAAATATTTCTTTTTTTGATGATAAATTATTAGAACTTTTTCAGTGGATGTCTTCATATTATAAATCAAATCTTATAAAAATTATAAGAGCAGCGATTCCAACAGGCGTACTAAATGATAAAGTTAAAGAAAAAAAAATAAAATATGCAATACTGAATAAAGCTCCTGAGCAGATAAAAGAATTTATTCAAAAACATGGAGATAAAGCATATAAACAGGCGAAAATTTTAGAATTATTGTTAGATAAGAATATGGCAATTCAGACAAGTGAACTTGCTAAATTAGCATCCACATCATATGGAACGTTGAAACGCCTTGCTGAAAAAGGGATTATTAAAATTATTGAAGAAAAGCACGAAAGACGACCATTTATGCAAGTTGATACGGAATTTAAAAAATCATTTAAGGCAACTGCAGCACAATCAAAAGTGATAAATCGTATAAATCAAGAAATTCAGCAAAATAAACAAGGGGCATTTTTATTGCACGGAGTAACTGGTAGCGGAAAAACCGAAGTATATTTGCAGGTAATTGAATATGCATTAAATAAAGGTGGAGGCGCAATTGTTCTTGTACCAGAGATATCATTAACACCAATGATGGTTAAGAGGTTTTATAGCAGATTTGAGGACTTAATTGCAGTCTTACATAGTAATCTATCATTAGGTGAACGTTATGATGAGTGGTTGCGTTTAAAAAGAGGTGAAGCAAAGATAGCTATAGGTGCACGTTCAGCAATATTTGCCCCAGTAAAAAACTTGTCACTTATTATTTTAGATGAGGAGCATGAAACATCCTATAAACAGGGCGATTATCCATATTATCATGCTCGCGAAATAGCTTTGAAAAGGAGTAAAATTTTAAATGCCACTGTCATTTTAGGATCAGCTACTCCATCATTGGAAAGTTATTATTTTGCAGAAAAAGATATTTTTAAATATTTAAGTTTGGATAAAAGGGTTAATAATGATAGTTTACCACCAGTAAAAATTATAGACATGAGAGATGAATTAAAACAAGGTAATTTAAGTATATTTAGTGCTGACTTACAAAAGGGAATAAGTGCTACTTTAAAAAAAGGTGAACAAGTCCTAATTTTTCTAAATAGAAGAGGATATGCTAACTTTATACTTTGTCGGGAATGCGGAGAAGTTATTCGTTGTCAAAACTGTGATATTTCTCTAACTTATCATGCAAATAATAATCATCTAAAATGCCATTATTGTGAGTACACTATCAATGTGCCAAAATTATGTCCTGGATGTGAAAGTAAGTATTTACGTCAATTCGGATTAGGTACTGAACGCCTAGAGGAGGAATTAAAACGACTATATCCTCAAGCGAAAATAGATAGAATGGACGTTGATACTACCTCTCGCAAGGGTTCTCATCGTCATATTCTAAATAGATTAGAAAGCGGAGAAACTGATATTTTAATTGGAACTCAGATGGTAGCCAAAGGACATGATTATCCAAATATTTCTTTGGTTGGTGTTATTTCAGCTGATACTATTTTAAATATACCTGATTTTAGATCTGCAGAACGAAGTTTTCAACTTTTAACACAAGTTGCCGGTAGAACAGGCCGTGGAGATAAAAAAGGTAAGGTAATAATTCAGACTTATACCCCTGAACATTATAGTATAAAAGCTGCTGAAATTCATGACTATAAGGATTTTTACCAAAAAGAAATTACTTATAGAAAAGAATTTAATTATCCACCTTTTTCACAAATGGTAAATATAATAATACAGTCAAAGTATGAAAATAAGGTTATTTCTGCTTCAGAAAGATTAAATGATTTTTTAAATAATTATAAGGGGCTTATTCATGATATCCTTGGTCCAGGACCCGCTGCAATTAGTAAAATTCAAAACAGATATCGTTGGCAAATAATACTTAAGTTTTCAGGTTATAAGAAAAGAAATTATGTTTTATCAGAAATAAAGAATAAATTTTTCTCTAAAAAGGAGAAAGATCTAATCTATAGTATTGATGTAGATCCTCAAAAGATGTTATAATTATTATAGGTTATGGAGGTGTAATAAATGGCAATTTTAAAAATTAGAAAACTTGGTGATCCAGTTTTGCGCTCAAATGCTAAAAAAGTAAATGAAATAAATGAAAAGACAAGGGAATTACTTAAAAACATGGCTGATACAATGTATGATGCCCCTGGAATTGGCCTGGCCGCTCCACAAGTTGGAGTTTTACAAAGAATAGTTGTTGTTGATGTTGACGATGAGAATGGTTTGATTGAGTTAATAAATCCGGAAATTGTGTCCTCTTCTGAAGAAAAAGATATATTTGAGGAAGGTTGTTTAAGCGTACCGGAACAGACTGCTGAAGTAATTAGGCCAAGTAAAATAAGAGTCAAGGCTTTAGATAGAAATGCTAAAGAAATTGAGTTTGATGCACATGGTTTATTAGCACGTGCAATTCAACATGAATTAGATCATTTAGAGGGTGTTTTATTTATAGATAAAGTGTAAAGAATAGTTAATGAGAGGTGAGACTATGAAGATCATTTTTATGGGTACACCTGATTTTGCAGTATATAGTCTAGAAAGCTTAGCAGAAGCTCAGGAGATAGAAATACTTGCTGTAGTAACACAACCAGATAGGCCAAAGGGTAGAGGTCAAAAACTCAGGCCCACAGCTGTTAAAAAAAAGGCTTTAGATCTAAAGATTCCTGTCCTTCAATCAGAGAATATCAATAGTGAAGAGTTTTTAGAAAAACTGCGTGCATTGTCGGCAGATGCTATTGTAGTTGTTGCCTTTGGTCAGAAGTTAAGCGAAGAAATACTTAATATGACTAAGTATGGGTGTATCAATTTACATGGATCATTATTGCCTGAGTATAGAGGGGCAAGTCCAATTCATCAAGCAATAATAGATGGCAAGAAAGTTACTGGTATAACAACGATGTATATGGCTGAAGGTTGGGATACTGGTGATATGATTTATAAGAAAGAAGTAGATCTTAAAAACAATGACACAGTTGGTAGTCTTCATGATAAATTAGCAGATATAGGAGCTGATTTGTTAGTTAAAACATTAATAGATATTGAAAAAGGGATAGCACCGCGAGAAGAGCAGGATGACTCAAAGGCAACTTATGCTTCTAAAATAGATAAAAAGACAGGAAGAATTGATTGGTCAAAGACAAGTGAAGAAATATATAATTTAGTTCGAGGAGTGAATCCTTGGCCGACTGCACATACTTATTATCAAGGCAAATTATTAAAAGTATGGAAGGTAGAAATAGATACTCAAGTAGATGAAGATGTGGAAGCTGGAACTATTCTTAAAGCGGATGTTAATAATGGAATAGTTGTAAAAAGTGGAGATGCGAGTATTAAAATTACTAGATTACAAGTTTCAGGTCGAAAAAAGATGGATGCAAAAAAATTCTTAAATGGATATACGATAGATATAGGTGAAAAACTGGGATGAATAGCCGGAAAATTGCATTGAATATCTTGTTGGAAATAGATAAGGAAGCTTATTCAAATCTTGTACTTAATAAGTATTTATCAAAAATCAATAAAAGAAAAGATAGAGCTTTGATAACTGAGATGGTATATGGTGTATTAAGATATAGAAATAGATTGGACTATATCATAAAACATTATTCAAAGACCCCTTTTGAAAAGATGGATATGGCAGTTAGACAAGCCTTAAGATTAGCTATCTATCAAATTGAGTTTTTAGATAAAATACCAGCACGAGCTGCTGTGAATGAGACAGTTAATGCTTGTAAAGGAATATGTAATAGAGGGGCTGTGGGATTTGTAAATGGTGTTTTGAGAAATTTTATACGTAATAAAAAAAGAATAAAATATCCTAATCCAGAAAAAAATCCCAGGGAGTATATGATTAACTATCTATCACATCCTGCCTGGTTAATTGATTACTGGTTAAAAGAATATAAGCAGGAAAAGCTGATAAAATTATGTGAGCATAATAATAAAGTGGCTGAATTAGAAATTAGGATTAATACCTTAAAATATAACTTTGAAGATGTACACTTAGCTTTTGATAAAGAAAATATAATTTTAGAAGAAAGAATAATTCCAGGAACTTATACAGTGAAAAATCATAGTGGAGTGAAAACTTTACCGTTGTATTCTGAGGGTGCTTTTATTGTACAAGGTTCAGCTGCATCATTAACAAGCCAGCTGTTAAATCCCAAGCCAGGTATGAGGGTATTGGATATGACAGCAGCACCTGGAGGCAAAACTACTCATTTGGCTACATTGATGGAAAATAAGGGTGAGATAACTGCTCTTGATATCTATCCACATAAAATAAAATTAATAGAAACTAATTGTAATAGATTGGGAGTTAATATTGTAAAGACATTGGAATTTGATGCTAGAGAGTACAAATCTTCAAAAAAATATGATATGATTTTATTAGATGCCCCATGCTCTGGTTTAGGATTAATAAGACAAAAACCAGAGATAAGATGGAATAAATCTATTAGTGATATTAAAAGTTTAGCAAAAATACAATTTGAACTTTTACAAAATGCAATTAAATTATTAAAAAAACAAGGAGTATTACTATATAGTACTTGTACTTTAACTCTTGAAGAAAATAAAAAAAACATCTATAAAATTTTAAATTTACATAAGGACATAGAAATTTTAGATTTAAAAAACGATCTTAAGCGCTTGGATATTCTAGATTATTTTACTCCCCAAAAAGATGGTTTTTTAGAACTTTTCCCAGTTGAGACAGGAACAGAAGGTTTTTTTATGGCAAAAATTATTAAAAAATAGGAAGGATATTTACATGAAAAAGAAGGATTTTAAGTCTTTGACGAGAAAAGAATTAATAAATTGGTTTAAAAAAGAGGGATACCCGGCTTTTAGAGCTAAACAGGTTTTTAATTGGATATATAAAAATGGAGTCGATGACTTTAATCAAATGACAAATTTACCTGCTAAATTGCAAAAAGACTTAGCGGAAAAGGCTTCTTTGGACAATTTATCATTGTATCAAGCCCTTTCAGCGAATGATGGTACTGCAAAATATCTTTGGGAACTATCAGACAGTGATAGAATTGAGAGTGTATATATACCTTTTCCTGAAGAAGGTCGCCATAGTATATGTGTTTCTAGTCAGTTAGGATGTGCTATGGATTGTCAGTTTTGCGCAACTGCAAAAGGAGGGTTAGAAAGAAATTTAACAACAGGTGAAATAGTTGATCAAATAATGAATATCCAAAAATTAATCAGTAAAAAAGAATATGGTAAACCAAGAATATCCAATTTAGTTTTTATGGGTATGGGTGAGCCTCTTGCAAATTTAGATAATGTTTTAAAAGCGATAGAAATTTTTAATGATAAAGAGGGATTAGATATTGGTATGCGGAAGATAACAATATCTACTGCAGGCCTAGTGCCTCAAATAAAGAGATTAGCCGAGGAATCATTGCAGGCAGTACTAGCAATTTCGTTGAATGCTCCCAATAATTTCTTGAGAAGTTCTTTGATGCCTATTAATGATAAATATCCTATTGAAAAATTAATTGAGACAGCAAAGTATTATATAGAAAAAACCTCTAGAAGAATAAGCTTTGAGTATGTGTTAATTGACAATTTAAATGATTCAATAGAATTGGCAGAAGAATTAGCACGTTTGCTAAAAGGAATGCTTTGTCATGTTAATTTGATACCATTAAACCCAGTAGATGAGTTTAATTTTAAAAGTCCTAGTAAAAAGACAGTTAATGACTTTAGGGATGTATTGCAATCAAAAGGCATAGAGACTACTATCAGGCAGGAAAGAGGCAAAAGAATAGAAGCTGCTTGTGGTCAATTACGCCACCTTTATAAATAAGAGGTGAAATTTATGGGTTTCTCAGTGTACAGTAATAAAGGTAAAGTTAGAAATGATAATGAGGATAGTTATTTAGTAAAAGAAGGTAAATTTCCTTTAATCGCAGTTGCTGATGGTATGGGTGGACATCAAGCGGGTGAGCTAGCCAGTAGTCTGGCAGTAGATTTACTGGATAATTATGATTTTAATTATCAAAATGATTTATTAAATGAGTTAATAAAAGTATTTAATTTAGCTAATGAAGAAATTCTTCTAAAAGCAGAAGAAGATCTTGAATATAGCGGTATGGGAACCACATTAACTGCTGCTATTATATATTATGATGTAATGTATATTGCTCATATTGGTGATACTCGTATTTACCTATATAGAAATAATCAGTTATATCAAGTTACGACAGATCATTCATTAGTAAATGAGCTTTTAAAACAAAAACAAATTAGCTGTAAAGAAGCTTTTAATCATCCACATAAAAATATAATTACTCAAGCTTTAGGTTCAATTGAGGAATTAGAGATTGAAAGCAAAAAAGTTGATTTGCTAGCTGGAGATAGGTTATTATTTTCTACTGATGGCTTACATGATATGTTACGTTTTAATGAGATAAAAAAGTTTTTAGGTATGGATAAAAATTTAGAGGATTTAAGTGAATTAATGGGTAAACAGGCAATGAAAAATGGTGGTAGTGATAACATTACCCTTGTTCTTTTCGATATTAATTGATTTTGGGGTGAAAATATGATAGGTAAAGTATTGAATGAGCGATATGAAATTTTAAAGGAATTAGGCAAAGGCGGCATGGCAATAGTTTTTGAAGCTCAAGACTTGCTATTAGACCGTAAAGTAGCCTTGAAAATGCTACGGCATGAATATCTTAATGATAAAGACTTTGTTAAGAGGTTTCGCCATGAAGCTAAAGCAGTTGCTAGATTAGCACATCCCAACATTATTAATATTTTTGATATAGGACAAAAGGGTGAATATCAATATCTAGTGATGGAATATATAGAAGGAAGAACTCTTAAGGATATTATTAGAAAAGAAGGGAAAATAGATTTTACTGAAGCTTTAGATATAGCAAAACAAATTTGCTCAGCTTTATTAGTTGCTCATGAAAATAATATTATCCATTGTGATATAAAGCCTCATAACATTTTGTTAACAAAAGATAAACAGGTTAAGGTTACAGATTTTGGAATTGCGCGAGCTATAAGCTCGGCAACGATGACAATGACAGACACTGTAATGGGAAGTGCACACTATTTTTCCCCTGAGCAGGCGCGAGGTGGGGAGATAAAAGCCCATTCTGATTTATATTCATTAGGTATAGTTCTGTATGAAATGTTGACAGGGGAAGTTCCGTTTAAAGGTGATAGTCCTATTTCAGTTGCTTTAAAACATATACAGGAACAAGCTAAAAAACCATCGCTTTTAAATCCTGAAATTCCGGAGCAACTTGAAAAATTAGTTATGAGAGCTATTGCTAAAAGGCCTTCGGAGCGTTTTAGAGATGCTCAAGATATGAAGAATAAAATTGAAAAAATACAAAATAATATTATTAATTATAAATTTGCTGATATAGCTGAAGGTGATACTAGGGTAATTAAAAAATCAGATTTAAAAAAAGAGTATTATACTAATAACAATAATAGAGAAGATAGAGAAAATGAACGACAATATCTAACATATAGAGAAGAAAAAAAACAGATACCGTTATGGATTAAATTAATTTTTTCAGTTATTATACTAGGACTTATTATTTCTGCTGGTGTATTTATTTTTTATAGAGCTATAATGGATGTTCCTGTTGTCAGAGTTCCCGATATAGTAGGTATGGACATTGACCAAGCTAGTGATGAAACTGCTATAGTAGGTTTACAACTAGATATACAGGAAGAGAGGGTTTACCATCCAGATATACCAGAAGGTCATATAATCTCACAGTTCCCAACAGCAGGAGAGAGAGTACGTCAAACTAGGAGGATTCAGGTGACCATTAGTCAGGGACCTGCTATATTAACAGCACCTGATTTAAGATTTTCTACCCAGAGAGAAGCAACAGTAATATTGAATAATATGCAATTAGAGCTTGGTGAGGTTAAAGAAGAGTATTCTAATAGTGTAGCATTGGGTAGAATTATTTCACAGGATCCTGAAGCAGGTGAAGAAATAAGTCCTGAGACAGAGATAAATATTGTACTAAGTATAGGACCTCATCCAAACATGGTTAAAATGCCTAATATTTTAGGATTGGATCGTGAAGAAGCTTTTGATATTCTAGAAAATAATAATCTTGAACCTGGAGAAATAATTGAAGAAGAAACACAGAGATTTCTAGATAATCAAATTGCAGAACAAGCATATCCGCCTGGCGATGAGATTCCTGAAGGAAGTAGTGTAGATTTAACAATCAGTTCTGGTTTGATTAATAGAGAAAGGTCAGATGTCCATAGCAACGTACTTATGCGCTATAATGTTCCTCCTGGTCCTTTAAGTCAAAGGGTAGATATTGTAATTATAGATGATAATGGACGAGACACTATTTATTCAGAAACCCATCGACCTGGTGATTTAATAGCTGTCCGTTTTAATAGTGTAGGTACCACAGATTATGAGATATATATTAATGGAGACTTAAAACATGATGATCGATTATTTAGAAGATAATAAAAAAATCAGGGAGGTATAATGAAAGGGATAATATGTAAAACATTAGGTGGTTTTTTTTTCACAGGCAATGAAAATCAAAATATATATAGAACAAAAATTAGAGGTAAAATCAGAGAAAAAGTATATCCGGGAGACTATGTTGAATTTGAAAATGATATTATTGAAAAACTATATTCAAGAAATAGCTTATTACATCGACCAGCTATCGCTAATGTTGATCAGGTTTTAATAGTTCTTTCTGTTGAAGCTCCTTGTTTTGACCGAAAATTATTAGATAGATTTCTAATAATGGTTGAAGAGGCTGCTATGAATCCCTTAATAGTTATAAATAAGATAGACCTTGATAATAATTCTATTGAAATGGAATTTGAAGACTATAAAAAGGCAGGTTATCAAGTATTCTTCCTTAGTGTAAAAGAAAAAATAGGGTTTGATAGTTTGATTGATAGTTTACATGAACATGTAAATGTCCTTACTGGACCTTCTGGAGTAGGTAAATCTTCATTGATAAACGAGATAGTTAAAGATGCTAATATGGAAGTTGCAGAGGTAAGTAAAAAGTTAAAACGTGGAGTTCATACTACGAGACATGTAGAATTATTAGCTGTACCCGAAGGTGGTTGGCTGGCAGATTCACCTGGTTTTACGTCACTTGATATTAAGCATATTCTGGCTGATGAATTAAGGTTTTTCTATCCTGAATTTATTGATTATATGGCTAATTGCAAATTCAGGGCTTGTAGCCATACACATGAACCTAAATGTGCTGTTAAAGATGCAGTTGAATCAGGAGAAATATCAAAGAGGCGGTATCAATCGTATCTCCATTTTTATAAGGAATTAAAGTAACTTTATAAGGATATAAGGATGTGATAAAATGACAGAAATAGCACCATCAATACTTGCGGCAGATTTTAGTAAATTAAAACAAGATATATCCAAAGTAGAAAAAGCAAAGTATCTTCATCTTGACATTATGGACGGTCATTTTGTACCAAACATTTCATTTGGCCCAGGAATAGTAAAAGCTATACGTCCTCATAGTAATATGTTTTTTGATACTCACTTGATGATTTATGAGCCCGAGAAGTATATTCAGCAATTTGCAGATGCTGGCTCAGATATTATTACTATACAGGTAGAAGCTGTGAACCACCTAGATAGAGTGATTCACCAAATAAAAGATCTAGGATGTCAGGCAGGCTTATCATTAAATCCAGCTACTCCTTTATCAGTACTTGACTATATAATTCAGGAACTTGACCAAGTATTAATTATGACTGTTAATCCTGGTTTTGGTGGACAAACATTTATACCTCAGATGAAAGAGAAGATTAAGACACTGAGAGAGATGATTGATGATAGAGGATTAGACATCAGAATAGAAATAGATGGTGGAGTTAATTTAGATAATATTTTAGAACTGAAACAATTAGGAGTAGATCTTTTTGTATTGGGATCATCTATTTTTAAAACAGAAGACCCTGAAAAAACTTTAAAAGAACTTTATGATAAAATTAACTAGTATTTTATATGAAATTCAGTCTGTTTATAATTAATTAGCGTTAGTATTAAATAACATATATTTCTGGAGTTGAATTTATAAAACTTTATAAGTTATGGTCAGTAGTCTTTACACAAGTTATTTAACTCCAAAAGTTGATATAATAATAAATATAAAAGGGGAGCTATATCAGAGGCTGAGAGGATACATAAGTATCGACCCAAAACCTGATCCTGGTAATGCAGGCGAAGGGAAATAATTATATTTTTACCCATTCTCCTCTGATATAGTCAAAAATGGAGGAGATTTTTTATGAGAGACAAAAAACTAAGAATGATGACAGAAATTGGACTTGCAGTTGCTTTAGCAGTAGTGTTAAATTTTATGACTTTGTTTAGGATGCCTCAGGGTGGTTCTGTAAACTTGGAAATGCTTCCTATTTTGATTGTTGCAATACGCTGGGGTGGTATTCCTGGTATGTTAACAGGATTTGTTTATGGACTAGTTCAGCTTGCTTTAAATCCTTATGTTGTACATCCTGTACAATTTATTTTAGATTATCCATTTGCATATATGTTATTAGGTATTGCTGGTTTTATTCCAGTAAAACTTAAGGCAAGTAAAAAAATAATTGTATATGGAACTGCTTTTATAGCTCTGTTTTTAGGAACATTTGCAAGGTTTATATCACATTTATTATCAGGAGCTATATTTTTTGCTCACTTTGCTCCTGAAGGACAAAATGTGTGGTTGTATTCGAGTATTTATAATGCTAGCTTTTTAATACCATCTCTTTTGATCGCTTTTGTAATTATAGTACCACTTTTAAAGACTTTAATGAAAGTTGAAAGATAAATATAATAGCTAGCTTTTGAAATAAAATTCAAGTAGTTAGAGGGATAATTGAAGAGGGTGTTGAAATGCAGAGCAAAAAAGGAATTCTTGCATTAAATGGGGAATTAAAAGGTAAAAAAGAGGAGTACCTTTCATTTATAAATAATCAAGAAAGTTTTTTAATTGCTGCTGATGCTGGAGTTCTATTGTATCAAAAATTAGCTCTAAGCCCAGATGTACTTATAGGTGATTTTGATTCTTTAGATAATAGTATATTACAATCATATGAGTCTAAAGGGATAGATGTAATTAAGTATCCTAAAGAAAAAGATGAAACTGATGGTGAATTAGCAATAAAATATTGTATAGATAATGATATTGATGAAATTATAATTATAGGCTCTTTTGGTGGTAGGTTTGATCATCAGTTAGCAAATATTTTATTACTGGAATATGCTTATCATCATCAAATAAATGCTATTATTAAAGATATAGATATAGAGATTGCTTTAATTAGCTCTTATAAACGCTTTGATAACTGTCAGAATGATATATTATCACTTATTCCCTTAGATGCTAAGGTTGACGGGATTAGGATTGAAGGATGTAGATATAATGTTGAAGAAGAAAGCTTATTTCGTTATAAAAGCCGAGGAATAAGTAATCAAATTATTGAAGAAAGAGCAGAAGTAAGGGTAGATAATGGATTGTTGCTTTATATGAAAAGCAAAGGGTAACATTAAATAATAAAAAATATGAATTTGTACTTATCATATGTATATATATCCTTTCCATTTAATATTATTTAATATAATTGGAAAGGAGAGGAGTAGGGTGAATATCAAACTTGGTGATATGGTGGTTAGAAAAGGAGAAGAAAACGATCTGCTTTTTCAGGTCACCGGTTTTGATGGGGAATATGTTGTATTAAGAGGGGTTAAAATTCCAATAATAACAATCTGTCAGGCAGAAAAATTAATCAAGCTAAATAGGAAGAGAGAACAGATTAATAATTTAAGAAGAGTTAAGTAAAACACACCACCTAAATCTTTTGATTTAGGTGGTGTGTTCTTAAAGATAATATTTATATAATTTTGAAACTTTGTTTATTTAATACCATAAGCAGGATTATCATTATTTTTGCAGAATAATGTAATAATAAATATTGTTAAATACTTATAATGATAACTATATTCTAATAAAGGAGTTATTTTATGCGAAAAATCACTTCTGCTCAAATAAGGGATGCGGTTGCGAAACTAGTTCAGAAGGCCAATTATCATCTTGCTGAAGATGTACTTGAAGCCATTAGAAAAGCAGCTAATGAAGAAAAATCACCTATTGGCAAAAAAATACTAGAACAACTTTTGATTAATAACAGTTTGGCTGCTGAAAAAAAACTGCCAATTTGTCAAGATACAGGTTTAGCAGTATTTTTTATAGAGATTGGAAATCAAGTATATATTGATGGTGATGTATATAAGGCTATTAATGCTGGAGTAAGCAAAGGATATAAGGAAGGATATTTGCGTAAGTCCATTGTAGAATCTCCACTTAAGAGGAAAAACACAGGCGATAATACACCAGCAGTAATACATACTAAGTTAGTATCAGGTGATAAAATAAAGATAATTGCGGCACCTAAAGGTGGCGGTAGCGAAAATATGAGTTTAGTCAAAATGTTAAAACCTGCTGATGGGGTTGAAGGAGTTAAAGAATTAGTTTTAGAAACAGTTAAAAATGCAGGAGCAAATCCCTGTCCTCCTATTATCGTAGGTATAGGTCTTGGGGGTAGCTTTGAAAAATCCGCTATTTTAGCCAAAGAAGCTTTGTTAAGGCCAATAAACGATAGAAATGTTGATAAAGAAATGGCGAATTTGGAAGAGGAACTGTTAGTAGAAATTAATAAATTGGGGATAGGTCCTCAAGGATTGGGTGGAACAATTACAGCTTTAGCAGTAAAGATAAATACATACCCATGTCATATAGCTTCTTTACCTGTAGCAATAAATATTAATTGTCATGTCGCTAGGCATAAAGAAATAATACTATGATAAGGAAAGCCCCACAGAATATTTGCTGTGCTTGATTAATAGAAAATACTTAAATAAGTTAAAGAATTTTGGAGGTTTTAAAGATGGATTTAAATATACCATTAACAGATAAGGAAATATTTAACTTAAAGGCAGGTGATAGAATTACTTTAAGTGGAGTTATTTATACAGCTAGAGATGCAGCTCATGCGCGTATTCTTGAATTGATAAAAAACGGGGATAAACTACCTATTCCATTAAAAGGTCAAGTGATATATTATGTGGGTCCTGCTCCATCAAAACCAGGACATGTAATTGGATCAGCCGGTCCAACAACAAGTTATCGCATGGATCCATATGTGCCTTCTTTGTTAGAAAGGGGTTTAAAAGCAATGATAGGAAAAGGTCCACGTTCACAGGAAGTAAAAGATGCTATGAGAGCCCATAAAGCTGTCTATCTAGCTGCTGTTGGTGGTGCTGCTGCTTTAATATCTCAATGTATTAAAAAAAGTGAGGTTATTGCATATCCTGAATTGGGAGCAGAGGCGATTAGACGTTTAGAAGTGGAATCGTTTCCTGCAATTGTGATAAATGATATTTACGGAAATGATATGTATCAGGATGGAGTAGAAAGATATAGGAATTATAATGATTAGAATTAGATATGTATTTTAGTATATATAAAAACTAGAAATAAAAAATAATGTATTAATTATTAAACAGAGATAATTACTGCATTATACATTATAGATTAAAAAATATATGAGGTGAATTATATGTCAATTTATGAAAAGGCTTTAAAAATGCACAAGGATAATCAAGGGAAAATTAGTGTACGCAGTAAAGTAGCAGTGAAGAACAAAGAGGATTTGAGTTTAGCTTATTCTCCAGGTGTTGCTGAACCATGTAGAGAAATAGAAAAAAATCCTTCAGCTATATATAATTATACAAATAAGGGTAATTTTGTAGCTGTTGTTTCTTCTGGAACTGCAGTCTTGGGATTAGGTGATATTGGTCCAGAAGCAGCATTGCCAGTAATGGAAGGAAAGGCTGTGCTTTTTAAAGAATTTGCAGGAGTTGATGCTTTTCCACTTTGTGTAGGAACAAAGGATGTTGATGAGATTGTAAATTTTGTAAAATTGCTAGAACCTACATTCGCTGGTATTAATCTTGAGGATATTGCTGCGCCTGAATGTTTTGAAATAGAAAAAAGACTAAAAGAAGAAACAAATATGGCTATTTTTCATGATGACCAACATGGAACCGCTATAGTTGTACTAGCGGGCTTACTTAATGCATTGAAATTAAGTGATAAAGATATATCTGATATCAAAGTAGTTATTAGTGGAGCAGGTGCATCAGCTACTTCTGTTAGTAAATTACTCTTAGATAAGGGTGTTAAAAATATAATAGTTTGTGACAGTAAGGGGGCTTTATGTCCGGGAAGAGAAGCTTCAATGACTAGTGTTAAGGAAGAATTAGCTAATCTCACTAACCCTGAAGGAATAATGGGTGACCTTAGTGATGTAATTATAGATGCTGATGTTTTTATAGGTCTTTCAATTGGAAATCTTCTTAAAGAAGATATGGTAAAAACTATGAAGGACAATCCTATAATCTTTGCTCTTGCAAATCCTACACCAGAAATTTCTCCTGACTTAGCTCAAAAAGCCGGAGCTAAAATTATAGCAACAGGACGTTCTGATTATCCAAATCAAATAAATAATGTTCTTGCTTTTCCGGGAGTATTAAGAGGTGCTCTTGATGTTCGAGCTAAAGATATAAATGAAGCAATGAAAATAGCTGCAGCCCATGCTATTGCTGAGTTAATTGAGGATGATTTGAAAGAAGATTATATAGTGCCTGCACCATTTGATTCTAGGGTGGCTCCAGCTGTAGCGGCAGCGGTTGCAAAGGCCGCTATTGATAGTGGAATCGCTAGAATAGAAATATCTCCTGATGAAGTAAAAAAACGCACAGAAGAATTAACTGCAATTGACAAATAAGTAGGATACTTATTTATAATTTGAAAAATTTAAATTATAAATTTTAGTCTAATTTATAATTAATTGATTATAGGAAATAATAAAGGCTATCAAATAAATTGATAGCCTTTATATATATTGGTCCTAATATTAGTATGCCCTTGTAACTCTACCAGATTTAATACATCTAGTACAAACTTTAATTCTCTTAGGACTTCCATCTACTATAGCTTTAACTTTCTTTAAATTAGGTTTTTGTGTACGGGAAGCTACATTAGTAATGTTTCTACCAATACCACCTTCTTTTTTTGCTTTACCACGGCGAGTTATTCTATTGGCTTTTATTTTTCCTTTTCCACAAATCTCACAAACACGTGCCATATTTCCACCTCCTCACGAACAAATCCGTTAAAAATAATCTTTATAAATATTTTATAGATCCTTTTTATCTTGCTTAATTTATTATATAATAAAAAGGTCAGTTAAGTAGAGCATATAATCATGTACAACATGTACAAAATATATTTTAACATAAATACTTTAGATTTAGCAAGTACAAATTAATAAAAAGGAGGATTTTATTCTATAAATCTTGAATATTATTATATTAGTAGTTTATTCTTGCATAGATTAATATTATATAGTAGAATAATTAATGAAAAGAGGTGATAAGATGGAAAAAGAGTGGACTAATGAACATGGAAAGGTAATAATTGCTAAAGAGGTAATATCTAAAATAGCTGGTCTAGCTGCTATGGAGTGTTATGGACTTGTTGGTATGTCTTCTAATAAGGTGCAAGACGGCATTGCTCAATTATTAGGTTTGGATAATATGAGCAAAGGAGTTATTGTTGATATTGATGGGGAAGATGTAAGACTGGAGCTAAATATAGTGGTAGAGTATGGCACAAATATTCATGAGGTTGCTCATAATATCATCGAAAGAGTTAACTATACTCTTATGGAAAAAATAGGTATAAGTGTTTCTTCTATAGATGTAAACGTACAGGGAGTGAGGGTTGGAGATGCAGGCTAATCAAAAAGCTAATCAAACAATAAAAAAAGTTAATGGAGAAAAGTACAAAGAGATGCTCTTAGGAGCATTAATGTGGCTAAAAGAACAACAAACATTGGTAGATTCATTAAATGTTTTTCCAGTACCAGATGGGGATACTGGGACAAATATGTATCTTACTTTTCTTGATGCTGTAAAGGCAGCTAAAAAAGTAGAGACAGATAAAGTATGGAAAATAAATGAGGCACTTGCTAAAGGTGCTTTGATGGGTGCAAGGGGAAACTCAGGTGTTATTTTATCTCAATTAATTCGAGGTTTTCATTTGGCTAATAAAAATAATGAAGATTTTGATACAAAAAATTTAGCAGACTCTCTTAAAAAAGCTTCAGAAGTAGCTTATAAGGGTGTTATGAAACCAGTTGAGGGTACTATCCTTACTGTTTCTAGAAAAGCTGCTGAAGGAGCAGAAATGGCAGTTGAGGAGAATTTAGATCTAGTTGGTGTAATGGAAAATACTATAGCCTACGCTCGTGAAGCTTTAAATAAGACTCCGGAACAATTAAAAGCTTTAAAGGATGCTGGGGTTGTAGATGCTGGTGGTCAGGGCTATCTTGTTATTTTAGAAGGAATGATGAAGGGTTTAATTGGAGATAAAGCATTTAAACAATCAGATTTAGAATTAGTAAAACCAGTTCAAACCCAAAAAATACAAGAAGACATTAAGTTTGTATATTGTACAGAAATATTAATTGATATGGAAAAAGAAGATAAAAAAATAAATGAGATTAGAAGTGAATTGGAAACTTACGGAGATTCTCTTTTAGTTGTTGGTACTGCAGATGTTGTTAAAGTTCATATCCATACAAATCATCCTGGTATAGTTTTAGAGTATGGCTTAAAACTTGGGTCTATTACAGATATAAAGATAGACAATATGAAGTTACAGAGTGCTGAGAAAGTTCGTCAAGAAGAAGAAAAAACAAGACAAGAATTTTTAGAAACTCAAGGTAAAGGTATAATCGCTGTTGGCCAGGGTGATGGTTTGAAAAAGATACTAAGTGATTTAGGAGTGAATATTATCATAGAAGGTGGTCAATCCATGAATCCAAGTACAAATGATTTTGTGGAAGCCATTAAAAATATAAATTCCTCAGAAGTGCTTCTCTTACCAAATAATAAAAATGTTATCTCTTCAGCTAAACAGGCAGCTTCTTTATCTGATAAAAATGTTGAAGTTATTCCAACACGATCAATACCACAGGCTATTGCTAGCTTGATGGTTTATAATCCTGAAGCAGAACTAGGAGATTTAAAAGAAGCCATGACAGATGAATTAGAACATGTTAAAACTCTTGAAGTTACAAAGGCTGTAAAAGATTCCAAAGTTAACGATATTGATATTGAAAAAGGAGATGTTATTGGCTTATTTAATCATGATATTAAAAATACAGGAAAAAGCTATAATGAAGTTGTTCTTGCTTTAATAAGTGACGTTCTTGAGGATGAAGAATTAGTTACTATTTATTATGGGGAAGATGTAACTCAAAAGGAAGCAGAGTTATTAAAAGAAGTCCTAGTAAAAAACTTTGAATTTGATGAAGTTGAAATTTATAATGGCAAGCAACCATTATATCCTTTTTTGATTTCTTTAGAATAATTTATATTAAGAACTTTGGATTTACTGCAAAAACATATTTGAATTGAGGTGTAGTAATTATGAAAATAGGTCTTGTAACGGATAGTACTTGTGATATAGATCCAGATATATTAAAAAAACATGATATTGAAATGGTTCCATTAAATATTATTTTTTCAGAAAATGAAACTTATAAAGACATTGTTGATATTAACCAGGAAAGTTTTTTTGATAAACTAGTAAAAGCTGAAAAATTACCCACTACTTCACAGCCTGCTGTAGGTCTTTTTGCTGAAAAGTATTCTGAAATGGTAGATAAATATGATGCTATTATATCAATTCATATAGCCGATAAATTAAGTGGAACCTGCAAATCTGCTTTGATGGCTTCCACAGAATTTGAAGATACTAAGATAGAAGTAATTGATTCTCGTTCTACTAGTTTAGGGTTAGGCTACCAGGTATTATTAGCTAAACGTTTGATTGAAGAAGGTTTTACAATAGAAGAAATTAAGGCTTCTTTAGAGAAGGCTCGAGAGAATCTAAGGATATACTTTACTGTTAATGATCTAAGCTACTTGCAAAAAGGAGGAAGAATAGGTAAAGCTCAGGCTTTTTTGGGTTCAATTCTTAATTTTTATCCTATTCTTGCTCTTTCTTCTGAAAATGGTGAAATTTTACCTCTTGAGAAAGTTAGAGGTAAGAAAAAGATAGCGAAAAGATTAGAAGAATTATCAATTCAGGAATTAGAAAATATTGATAAGGCTAGTTTGGGTTTCATTCATGCCAGCGAAAGGGAATACTATGATAGCTTTTATGCTAAACTTAATGACAAACTTTCAGATAAAGATATAAACTATAGTCATCATATCAGTTGGATTAGTGCTGTACTTGGCTCTCATGTAGGTCCATCTGTTTATGGTGTAGTTATATTAAAAGGAGATTTATTAGAAATATGAAAAAGAAAGAGCTGCCTAAAAGTGTAGAATTTATTAAAGGGGTAGGTTCACGGTATTCAAAAATCCTTGAAAAATTAAATATAAAGACTATTGAGGACTTATTATTTTATTTTCCTAGAGATTATGAAGACAGGAGAAATATAACTTCTATAAAGTACCTAAGTCCTGGGCAGCTAGTAACTGTAAAAGCAGACGTAATTAAAGTGATAGAGGAGCGTCCAAGACCAGGAATGAAAATATTAAAGGTCTCTTTTTCCGATGGTAGTGATGTTTTAAATGGTGTCTGGTTTAATCAGCCATACTTAAAAAAACAATTTAAAAAGGGACAATCTTTTTATATAAGTGGTCAACTCAACGAAAAAAGTTGGCGCTTTAAAAAGAAAGAGATTTATAACCCAGTATTTGAGTTGTTTGAAAATGGTGACAATATCCATACTGGACGAGTTGTACCAATATATTCTTTAACAAATGGTGCAACTCAAAAATATATGAGACAAGTAGTTTATAATGCACTTGATGCTTATGCCTGTCATTTACCCGATTTATTGAGTAATGAAATTAAAGAAAAATATGATTTTTATGATATAGAGAAAAGTATCTGGGGTTTACATTTTCCTGAAGACAGAAGGCATTATATAAAGGCTAGGAAAAGGTTGGCTTTTGAAGAATTATACTTATTACAACTAATAGTACTTAATAGAAAAAAAGGACTGACTTTAGAAAGAGGTATTAAGCATCTATCTTCTGAAGATATTACAAAAGAATTTTTAGGTAATTTATCTTTTTCTCTAACAAATGCTCAGGAAAAGGTTTGGGCAGAAATTAAGCATGATATGGAAAGAGATGTCCCCATGCAAAGATTATTACAGGGGGACGTTGGGTCAGGTAAAACAATAATTGCAACCTTATCGCTAATCAAGACCATTGCAAATGGCTATCAGGGTGTTTTAATGGCACCAACAGAGATTTTAGCTGAACAACATTTCTTAAAATTGGATAGTATGTTAAGAAATTTAGGATTTAATGCCGTTTTAATAATTGGAAGCATGAGTCAATCAGAAAGAAAAGAAAACATAGAGAAAATAAAGTTAAAACAAGCTGATCTTATAATAGGTACACATGCTCTTTTTCAGGAATCTATTGAATATAATAAAATTGGATTGGTAGTTATTGATGAACAGCACCGTTTCGGTGTTGAACAGCGCTTTCGTTTGAAAGAAAAAGGTGAAAATCCTGATTTGTTAGTAATGACGGCAACTCCAATTCCAAGGACACTTGCTTTAACTGTTTATGGTGATCTTGATGTTTCTATAATAGATGAACTTCCGCTAGGACGTAACCCAGTAATTACAACATGGAGAAAAGATACTTCTCGTAGTAAAATATATCAATTTGTAAAAGAAAAAATTGATGAAGGTAGACAGGCATACATTGTTTGCCCTTTAATTGAACCATCAGAAGAAATCAAGGCAATATCTGCCGAGGAAATGTTTGAAAATTTGACAAACAGGATTTTCTCAGAATATAAAGTCGCTTTATTACATAGTAAACTTGCTTCAGAAGAAAAGAAAAATATTATGGAGATGTTTCGTACAGGACATATTGATATTCTTGTTTCTACAACTGTTATTGAGGTAGGGGTGGATGTTGCTAATGCTTCTATTATGATTATTGAGAATGCTGAGAGATTTGGGTTAGCTCAACTTCATCAATTACGGGGTAGAGTAGGAAGGGGCCAATATCAATCATACTGTATATTGATAGCTAGTCCTAATACTGAAGAAGGAATTAAGCGATTAGAGGTTATGACTGAAAGTACTGATGGTTTTAAAATAGCTGAAGAAGATTTGAAAATAAGGGGACCAGGCGAATTTTTTGGGACAAAACAATCAGGATTACCAGATTTGAAAGTTGCAGATATACTTAAAGATCAAAGAATAATTCAAAAAGCTAGAATAGAAGCTGAAAAAACAGTGGAAAGAGAAAATTGGGAAGATTTTTTTCCGCATTTGTATAAAAAAATCAAGGAAATAGAATTAAAAGTTTAAAATTTTTAGCACAAAAAAAAGGAGTTGACATAGTCAACTCCCGGGGAGAGGAGAAATTGGAGGAAGAGTTTTAAATGGGGAGGACTTAATACCTTGCTCCTAAATCCTCATCCCTTAATGGAACTATTAATATTATATCTTTATTTAGATATAATATACATATAATCAAATAAAATATTTTAATATATCAAAAAAAGTTAATTTTAAGTATTAAGGAGAATTCATAATGCGCATTATTGCTGGAGAAGCAAAAGGTAGGAAATTAAAATCAATTAAAGGAACTACAACTAGGCCTACTTCAGATAGGGTTAAGGAGGCTTTGTTTAATATTATCTCCCCTTATCTTCTTTCAAAGAAAGGCCTTGACTTATATGCTGGTTTTGGTGGATTAGGACTTGAAGCTCTTAGTAGAGGGGTTGAGTCCTTTTTCTTTGTCGAAAGGGATAAAAGAAATTGCCAGGTTATTAAAGAAAATATTAACTTGTCTGGATTTGATAATAGAGCTACATTAAAAAAAATGGATGTCTTTGATTTTATAAGTAGGACTAATGATAAATACGACATAATTTTTATGGATCCACCATATAAACAAGGATTAGTAAAAAAAACAATTAAAGCAATTATAGGAAATGGTATATTGGACAATGTAGCCATTTTAGTAACAGAACATGAAGCAGATTTGAATTTAGAAGATATAGATGTATTAAAAGTAATTAAAAGTAAATCATACGGAGATACAGCCATAACAGTATTTTATAAGGAGGAAGATAGATAATGAAGCAAAGAGTTGTTTATCCAGGAAGCTTTGATCCAGTTACAAATGGTCATTTGGATATTATAAAAAGGGCTTCTCAAGTCTTTGATGAGGTTGTTGTTGCAGTTTTTAGGAATCCTAAAAAGAATCCGCTTTTTACTATGGATGAACGTGAAGATTTATTAAAAGAAGCTACAAAGGAAATTGAGAATGTAAGTATTGATTCTTTTACAGGCTTAACTATTGAATATGCAAAATCTAAAGATGCTATAGCTATTATTAGAGGACTTCGAGCTATTTCTGATTTTGATATAGAATTTCAAATGGCATCTTTAAACAAAGAAATGGATGGAAGTGTAGAGACAATATTTTTTATGACAGATACAAAATATGCTTTCTTAAGTTCGAGTGCGGTTAAGGAAGTAGCACAATTTAAAGGAAAAATAGATGATTTGGTTCCTGAACGTGTAAAAAAGGCATTAGAAGATAAGTTATTATAATTTGATGGATTTATGGGAAAGGAATGATATTGAGTGAAAAATAATAACACAGGTATAGGTGGATTTATAGATGTTGAAACTACAGGTTTGAGTAATTCTGATGAGATTATTGAATTTGCAATTTGTTTATTTGAATTTGAATGGGAAAGTGGCAAAATATTAGGAGTTGTAGATAGGTATTCTGGTCTTAGAGAAGCAAATGTAGCTATTAATCCTCAGGCTGAAAAAGTTCATGGGATTAATGCAAATGATATAAAAGGTGAGTCTTTAGATATAGAAAGAATTAGTGAACTTATTAAAAAGGTGGATTTTTTAGTTTCCCACAATGTTTCTTTTGATAGACGTTTTGTAAAAAAAATAATACACTGTGTAGAAAAGAAAAGATGGTTATGCTCAATGAAAGGAATAGACTGGAAAAGAAAAGGTTTTAAGTCTAAAGGCTTACAAAAATTATTATTTGCTCATAGAATATTTATTGAGCAAGAACATAGGGCAGAGAGCGATGTGTTGGCAAGTCTTAAGCTTTTATCCTGTTCAAATGGCAATGGAAAGACTTATTTAGCTGAGTTATTAAATAAAATAGCGCGATGATTTTCTGTATAAATTAAAATTTTTAAGTACTTATCCTTATTATTATGACCATAAAAACTAATAATATATCGATGAATGTCGACTTAGAGTATAAATATTGACTTTCTTTTAATACACATAGCTATTCTTCCTTAAATTAATAGTCTTAAGATGGTTTTCTGACTTGTTAATATTAATTTTTTAAGAACTTTTTTACTGTAATATTTTAAAAAACCTCTTTCATTAAACTTTTATAAAAAAAATGGATTATTTAGTATTTTTTTGTTTCATTTTTTGTAAACATATGCTATAATTATATATGGATAAAAAAGCAGGGGGAGATGGGTATGCTTGGGAAGTTTAGAAAAAAGATGAAAGTATCTGGTAAATTAATGGAAGAGTATAAACAGGATAGGTCTAATCGTAACTTTAAAACTTGTAAAATACTATCTTTGGTATTATTTTTAATGTTTTTAGTTTTGATTTTCGTTGACTTATATTTTTTTAAGTTGTACTGGGAAGAAATTCCTTCGTATAAAAATTTATACTTTTTACATATGTGCTATGTTTTTATTTTTATATTATTTTACTTATTAATTTATTTAAAGAACAAATTTAATGTGTTTAACAAATCTTTTATAACGTATTTTTTTATAACAATAGTTTTAGTATGGTGTATATTATTGTCAATAAATGATCAATTATTAAACAAGCAACTTTCAGCTTATATTATCTGTGCTTTTGCCCTTGCCTCCTATATTAAATTGAATCCAATAGAAAGCTTTTTGCTTTATGCTTTAAGTATAATTGTTTTTATATTCGGATTATTTCATATTGATGCTCCTGATATTCCGTTTAGCATTATAAATTCTTCAATTCTTGTTTTATTAGCTTATAGTGTATCTATAATAAATTATTATGCTGATTTTAAAGATTTTATAAACGAGAAGACTATTAGAGAGAAAAATATTGAATTAGAAAAGCATGATAGGATGAAAAATATATTCTTTGGTAATATAACTCATGAATTACGTACACCTATTAATTTAATATATTCTGCTGAGCAAATGCTTTATAAGTGTGTCAATAATGATAGTAAAAATATTCAGAAAAAAAATATTTTAAACAAGTATTTAAAAATGATTAAACAGAATTCTTTTCGATTAATGCGTTTAATTAACAATATAATCGATTCTAGTAGGATGGATTTTGGTGAATATAAATTAAATATTAAAAATTATGATATAGTAGATATAACTAGAAAAATTGCTGCTTCCGTTTCTGCATATGTAGAGCTGAATAATATTCATTTTTCTTATAATACAAATTTAAATAAAATATTTATTGCGTGTGATCCTGATGCAATTGAAAGAATTTTATTAAACCTTATATCAAATGCTGTAAAAAATACAGAGGAGAATGCTAGTATAAATGTTTCGCTCTATTTAGAAAAAGAATATGTAGTAATTTCCGTTAAAGATACAGGTATTGGTATTCCTAAAGAGGAGCAAAAGGTTATCTTTAATAGATTTGTTCAAGCAGATAATTCTATAAGTCAAAAAACTGTAGGTAGCGGGATAGGATTATCGTTAGTTAATTATTTAGTAAAAATGCATGATGGAGAAATTGATTTGAAGAGTACGCCAGGCAAAGGTAGTGAATTTATTATTAAAATACCAAATGATATAATCGAGGATGAAAAAGTTAGTGAAGATAAAGATAGTGGTAGAGAAGAAATAAATGAAAAGATAAGATTAGAGTTTTCAGATATTTATTTAGATTAATTTATATCTTGAATATTACATCTGATGCCAAAAATATCTACAAATTATATTTTTTTCAAAAAAATAAAGGATTTTCCACATGTATGTATAATTATTATATATGGTTTAAAGAAAATAACTTTATTTGGAGGTATAAAATCATGAATATTAAAAAAGATGAATTGAAAAATTTTTTTAGAAATGTAGTAGGAATAGGTATTGGTGTAGTAATATTATTAATTTTTCGGGCGATTGTTTTAAGCTTATCTGGAATGAATACTCCAATAGCAAGTAATTTTTATATAACAGTTGGTAGTATAGTTTCATTAGTGATTTTAGCTTTTATTGTTGTTCTTATTTATCGTTTTAACAAACAATGTAAACCAATAATTGAAAAAGCAGTTCCTTCTTTTTCCGAGGCTACTAAATTATTCGAATACATAATGTTTATTATAATTATCTTCGTGTCATATTCTGCACTAAGAGGTATTATTGTTCCATTGCTTTCACGTATTAACTTAGCCTGGTTATATCAGTTTATATTTGTTTGTATTGCTGCTTATCCAGTATATGTTATCTCAAAAATTGCAGTTGATTCTTCTGATTATATTGTGAATTTTATTTTTAAAGAAAATAGAGTAGGAAATAAGGAAGTTGCAGCTGAAGAAGTGAGTGAAACTGAACTTGTATCTGAAGAACAAAGTGAAAATAAGAAGAAAGACAATCAGGATGAAACTATAAGAGAAGAATAAAAATCTTTGTAAAGATTAAGGTTATACAATAAAAATAAAAGATTAAAAAAAGATGTCAGAGAAGAATTCTGACATCTTTTTAATGGATAAGAAATTTATGTACTTATTGTTTTGTTATTTATAGCCTGCAAGAGGAGCTTGGTATTAGTTTTATTCTGCGAATGAAGCTATGGCTAACCTTGCTTCACACTAATAATCTGAGTTCGAAAGTTGAGTTATATTTGATATACTTATAAATTTTTTTATGGTTTATGGTAATAATAATATTTAGTCAGTAAATTAAAAATAGGTAAATTTTTCGCTAAGATGGAAGTTATTTAGAATTTAAAAGAGGATTAACCACTATTATGTTGAATAAATTATATAAACAATAATAAGGGACAGGTGATAATAAAAAAATGACAGAAAATAAGATATCTAAAATACCGTATGGACAACTTGGTATTATTGTTCATGAGAGTTGTAGGGAATTAGGTAATAAGGTAGATAATTTTATTGTAGAAAGAAGAGAAAAAGAGTTTCATAAAAACGATAGTGAATATTATCTTGAAAAATTACAAAAGTCTTACATAATAGAAAGTGATGTAGTTAGATTTTCAAACGGAGAAGCTAAAGGAATGTTAAAAGAATCAATCAGGGGTAAAGATATTTATATTCTGGCAGACGTAGGCAATTATAGTGTGAAATATAAATTATTTGGTGAAGATGTACCTATGGGGCCTGATGAACATTTTCAGGATATAAAGAGAATGATATCTGCTATAGCTGGTAAAGCTCGTAGAATATCTGTTATAATGCCTATGTTATATGCAGGAAGGCAGGATAAGAGATATACTAGAGAGTCTTTAGATTGTGCTATGGCTCTACGAGAATTGGACAGCCTAGGTGTTGAAAATATATTTACCTTTGATGCTCATGAAACAAGGGTACAAAACGCTATACCATTGATTGGTTTTGAAAGTCTTCATCCAACCTATGAAATTATTAAATCAATGCTAAATGCTGAAGAAGATTTAGAAATTGATAAAGACAGATTATTAGTGATTAGTCCTGATACTGGAGCAATGGACAGGGCAATTTTTTATGCTAATGTACTAGGCTTAGATGTAGGCATGTTCTATAAAAGGAGGGATTACAAGACCATAGTTAGTGGAAAAAATCCAATTATTCAACATGAATATATGGGGTCAGAAATTTCAGGTAAAGATGTTTTGATTGTTGATGATATGATAGCCTCTGGAGGCTCAATGTTCGAGATTGCTAAAGAATTAAAAGAAAGAGGCGCCGGCAATATTTATGTGGCAGTTTCTTTTGCTTTATTTACTGAAGGTATTAGTAAAATGGAAGAATATTATCAAAAAGGTATTATTAAACGATTGTTTTCTACCAATTTAACATATGTTCCTGAGGCATTTAAAAAAGCGGAATGGTTTAGAGAGGTAGATCTATCATATTTAATATCCTTATTAATTGATATTGTTAATTATGATGACTCTGTGAGTCCTTTACTGGATGCGACAGATAAGATTAAGGGTTTATTGGATTGATTTATAAGCATAGGGATTCAAAAAAACAAAAAAACTAGGCTGTGTTCTATTATCGTAAGAACACAGCCATTTTACTTTCTAAAAAGTTGTGGATTATATTTTTTTTATTTTCACTTTTTTAATTCTTTAATTAAATTAGGTACTATTTCAAAAAGATCACCAACAAGACCATAACTTGCATAATTAAATATAGGTGCTTCAGGATCTTTGTTAATAGCTATAATTAAATCAGATGACTTCATTCCTACAAGGTGTTGTACAGCACCAGATATACCACAAGCTATATAAATTCTTGGTGAAACTGTGGTTCCAGTCTGTCCTACCTGATAGTCATGATTTATCCAACCATTATCAACAGCTGCACGTGATGCTCCAACAGTACCTCCTAATATTTCCGCTAATTCTTCGATTAATTTGAAGTTTTCAGGTGATTTAACTCCACGACCACCTGCTACTATAACTTCAGCTTCATTAATATTTATTCTATCTTTTAATTCTTCCACTACTTCTAATGTTCTGGTATAGCTTTTGACTTTATTTGTATCAAAAGAAAAATTAATTATTTCACCCTTATAATTTTCTTCTTTCTCAGCAGTCTTCATAACTCCAGCTCGAACAGTAGCCATTTGAGGTCTATGGTTTTTACATACAATAGTAGCCATGATATTCCCGCCAAAGGCAGGTCTTGTTTGTAGTAAGTATTTCTTATCTTCATCAATATCTAAAGCTGTACAATCTGCTGTGAGACCGGTCTTTATTTTGGCAGCAACTCTTGGTCCTAAGGAACGTCCAATAGCCGTAGCTCCTAGGAGTAGAATAGAAGGTTTGTATTCTCTTATAAGATCACTTAAAGCAGCAGCGTAATATTCATCATTGTATGATTCTAGTTTATCTTCATCTATTAGATAAACCTTATCAACACCATAAGCAATTAATTCTTTAGCTTTATCAGATATTTTATTTCCTATCAAAACAAGACATAGTTTTTCATTTAATTTATTTGCTAATTTTTTTCCTTCACCAATTAACTCTAAGACTACCTGATCGACTTCAGCATTTCTTTGTTCTGCAAAAACCCAGACATCTTTATAGTCTTCAAGATTTATATTTATATTATCATTTTTTTCAATGATTATTGCTTTTAAAGGACATGCTTTTTCACAGGCTCCGCAAAGAGAACAAGTGTCTAAAATAATAGCTTTGTTATCTTCTACCTTAATTGCATCAAAGGGACAATTACTGATACATATTTTACAGCCTGTACATTTATCATTTATTTTAATACTCATAAAAAACCTCCTTATATAATAAGTTAATAAAAATATTCGAAACCTTTATTAGAAATATTTACTACAGATTATAAGACTCTCTTTTTGTATAATTTTTCTAAAAGATTATTAACTTGGTCTTCTGGCTTACCTTCAAAAATTTCACCCTTTTCTTCTAATTCAGGAGTGCCAACCCATATAACCTGTGTTGGAGAACCATCAAGTCCTATAGCAGTTTTATCTAAATCCAAATCATCAACAGTCCAAATAGGTACTTTAATTTCCTTTGAACGTAATATACCCCTAATAGAGGGAAAACGCACTTCATTTATATCTTTTACAAAGGTTAAAAGAGCAGGGGTATTTATCTCAAGAAGCTCATAGCCGTTTTCTATTTCTTTTTTTATAGTAAGTTTATCTTTTTCATAGTTTTGAATTTCTTTAACATATGTAGCATGTGGTATATTAAGATGTTCAGCAACCCCCGGGCCAACTTGTGCTGTGTCACCATCTATGGCTTGTTTACCGCAGAAGATGAGATCTACATCTTTGATTTTTTCTATAGCCTTGGCAAGAGTATAAGATGTAGCTAATGTATCTGCTCCTGCAAAGGCTCTATCGCTTAATAAAATAACTTCATCTGCTCCCATAGAAATTGTCTCTTTAAGAGCTTCGACTACTTGAGATGGTCCCATACTTATAACAGTCACTTTACCTCCATATTCTTCTCGCAGTCTTAATGCTTCTTCAAGAGCATGCATGTCATATGGATTTATAATTGATTTTACTCCTGAGCGAATTAATGTATTAGTCTTTTTGTCTATCTTTACATCACTTGTGTCTGGAACTTGTTTAATACAGACAACTATATTCATTTTAATTCCTCCTTACTATTTTTTCCAAAGAGTTGAAGCAATTACATTGCGTTGAATTTCATTTGTTCCTTCATAGATTTGTGTAATTTTTGCATCACGCATCATTTTTTCTACAGGATAGTCTTTCATATATCCATATCCACCAAATATCTGTACTGCATCAGTTGTCACCCTCATAGCTACATCTGAGGCAAAACACTTAGACATAGCTGATTCTCTACTAATATCTTTAGCACCATTATCAATCATACGTGCAGTATTATAGACAAGAGATCTGGCTGCTTCTGTTTCCATAGCCATATCTGCTAATTTATGACGTATTGCTTGAAAGTTAGATATGCTTTGTCCAAATTGTTCTCTTTCTCTGGTGTATTCTAGGCAGGCATCTATAGCACCTTGTGCAATCCCTACAGCTTGAGCTGCGACTCCAGGACGAGTGCGATCTAAGGTTTTTAATGCTACTATGTAGCCCATACCAGGACGTGCAAGTATTTGGCTTTTATGTACTCTACAATTTTCAAAAATTAGCTCCATAGTAGTTGAACCACGTATCCCCATTTTGTCTTCTTTCACTCCAAAAGAAAAACCAGGTGTGCCTTTTTCAACTATAAAAGCTGTAGCACCTCTTGATCCTTTACTTTTGTTTGTCATGGCGATAACTGTATAAATATCTGCAACACCACCATTAGTAATCCATTGTTTTACACCGTTTAAAATATAATAATCACCATCTTTTTGAGCAGTAGTTTCCATATTACTTGCATCACTACCTGCTTTGGATTCTGTTAGAGCAAAGGCAGCAATAGTTCCGTCAGCTACCTTATTTAAATACTCTTTTTTTTGTTCTTCATTTCCAAAGAGGATAATAGGCATTGTTCCTAGACCAGTAGCTGCAAATCCTAGAGCGATACCACCACAGGCTTTACTTAATTCTTCTGTAACCAAAGCCATTTCCAATATACCGCCACCTAATCCGCCGTATTCTTCTGGAATAAAGACACGGAAAAGGTCACTTTGTGCAAGAGTTTTCATAACTTCCCAGGGGAATTCGCCACTTTGATCATATTTGCTTGCTAAATCGGCTATCTTTTCTTCAGCTATTCGCCTAGAAAGCTCAGTAATAATTTGCTGTGTTTCATTTAGAAAATAATCCATTCTTTGATGTCACTTCCCTTCGATAGTAAAAAAATTTATAAATACCATACTATATTATTATATTGTAAAAATAAATAATTTTCAATAAAATATCTTTTTTTTATAAAGAAAAAAGATTAAAAATGAAAAATAAGGTATAATTTGTTTGTTTTTCAAAAAACAAAGAGTTATAGTTAAAAAATTATATATAGATATTAAAGTTCGAGAAGAAAATCACAAAAAATCAGAATAAGCTATTGAATTAATCATGTTTTTATGGTAAGCTTTACTTGAAAAAATATAGGGGAGGTCATTCATGAGACAAAAATTAGTAACTTTTATCACTTTGTTTATTGCCTGGATTATTTTTTCTGGAGGTATATCCTTTGATGTTCTTTTTGTAGGTACTCTTGTTTCTTTATTGACTACTAGTCTTTTTCATGATATGTTATTTCGATTTTCTAATCACAAACTAAGTCTTTTAGACTACTTAAAGAAATTTGGATTAATTCTATTATTTATTCCTGTCTTTTTTTATGAAGCTATTAACTCTGCCTTAAAAGTCTCGATACATGTTTTTGAAAAAAAACCTTCCTTTTCCCCCGGAATTGTTAAAGTAAAAACCCATTTAACTAATGTTACTGCTATATCTATATTGGCCAATCTAATTACTCTGACACCTGGAACAATGACATTAGATTTTGATAAAGGTGACAGGGTTTATTATATACACTGGATTGATGTTAAAACCCGTGAAGAAGCTGAAGCAAGGCGAGAAATCATTGAAAGATTTGAAAGTTGGCTGGATGTGATCTTTAAATGATACTGATACTGGCTATATTTTTTGCATGTTTAGCTTTACTTACTACATATCGTTTGTATAAAGGCCCCACTATTACAGATCGATTAATTGCAGCAGATACCATTGGTACCTTTATGTCTATGGTTATGTTATTGATTGCTTTGTATTATGATATTGATTTGCTCGTTGATATAGTACTGGCATACGCTGTTTTGCTTTTTGTAGATATTTTGATATTTGCTAAATTTTTCGAACATAAGGAGTTGCATAAATAATGCTAATACGAGAGATTATTGCTTATATATTTATGAGTATTGGGGCTATTTTTGCTATTATTACAGTTATAGGATTGATTAGATTTCCTGACGTATATACTAGAATACATGCAGCAGCAGTTGTTTTGACAATAAGTGCTGCCTTTTTAACTTTTGGAGTTGCAATTTATGTCTGGGAGTTTTTTCTAAGTTTAAAAATAGTGCTGATTGGTGTTTTTTTCTTAATAGCCAATCCAATGGCAACTCATTCTATTGCAAGAGCATCTTATCGTACTAAGGTTGCTAAATTAAAGGTGAGAACTGTAGATGAGTATTCTGATTATTTAGGGAGTGAAGATAAATGATTATATTGGAGTATATTCTTATCATCTTACTTTTAGGGTCAGCCTATTTTGCTGTTAGTTTTGAGGAAGAACTGATTTCTATTGTATGTCTTTCAGTTTTTTCAGTTACACTTACAGCTCTTTATCTTATCTTTAAAGCTCCAGATGTAGCTTTAGCTGAAGTTGTTATTGGTGCTGGTTTAACAACAGCTCTTTTTATGGCAGCAATTAGTCGTTTGCGTTCAGTTGAAGAAAAACCTTTCAGAGGTGAAGACTAATGACTAAGGATAAAATAGTTTTATCTGTTTTGTTAGTTTTATTTGCATTAATACTATTTAGTTTATCAGCTTTTCCATTACAAGAAATTTTCCCTGGAAGCACTGCAGAACATATTATAAAATCTGCTGTAGAAGAGACAGCCTCATTGAATTTAGTTACTGCTATTCTTTATGATTATAGGGCTTTTGATTCGTTGGGTGAGAGTACAGTTATATTTTCTGCGGTAAGTGCTATTGTACTGATCTTATCATTCAAACAATTACCTGTGTCTTCTAAGGGTTTGTCTTTTATTGTAAAAAGAACATTTGCTTTATTAACTCCGTTTATATTTTTATTTGGTTTATATATAATAACACATGGACATCTATCACCAGGTGGTGGTTTTCAGGGTGGAGTTATTTTAGGTTCAATATCAATTATTTTTTGTATAATTTATGGAAGTGCTTTTGATTATGAGAAATATAGTCCTCAAACTAAGACTTTATTGGAAACAGGCGGTGCTTTGCTTTTTGTTTTTATGGGTCTTCTTGGTTTGTTTACCGGAGGATATTTCTTAAGAAATGTCAATCCATTATTTGGTGAACTGGGTTCAATTATAAGTGCTGGTAGCATCCCATTTATTAATATTGGGATAGGTTTTAAAGTTGGTGCTGGTTTGGCTATTATTTTCTATAGTATGATTCAAAAAACATACAGAGAGGAGTAATGCCTTTGCTTTACCATATTGTATTTTTATTATTATTTATGCTTGGTTTACATACTGTTTTAATAAAAAAGAGTTTAATTAAGATAGTAATTGGTTTGAATTTAATGGAAGCGGCAGTTTTTTTCTGGGTTATTGCTGTAAACTATAGGGGTGGAATAATTCCTATACTTACTGTTTCTAATGAAATTAAAGATGTTGTTAATCCTTTGCCTCAAGCACTTATCCTTACTGGTATTGTTATCGGGGCAAGTACGACAGCTTTTCTTTTGACTTTAGTTATAGAAATAAATAAATATGCCAAAATAATTGATTTGGATTTATTAAAGGGGTTGCGTGATTAATGGAATTATATATTTTGCTTTTGATAATTATACCGATAGTAACTGCCTTTGTAATACCTTTATTAGACCTTATATATAAGAAAGCAAGAAAACCTTTTATTGTAATAGCAGCTATTATTGAGTTGCTTATTGCTTTTATTTTTTTGATAAATAAATATAGTGAGATGATAGCAGGGGAACTAGCTATTAGATATTATCTAGGAGCTTGGTCTTCAGAAATAGGTATAACTTTATATATGGATAGTTTTGGATTAGTATTTTCTTTAATGGTGTCTATTTCAGTATTTCTAATTATTATTTACTCTCTTGGTTTTATAGGACATCATGAAGGCAAGTATTATGTAATCTTATTTCTTTTATGGGGAGCCATGCAAGGTAGTGTAATAACAGGTGATATATTTAATCTATATGTTTTTTTAGAGTTGATGACAATTACTTCAGCTGCACTTATTACTTTTAAAAGGAATAGGCAGGCAGCAGAGGCTGCTTTTAAATATATTGTCTATGGTGTTTTGGGCGGGGTATTTATTTTATTATCCATTTTTTTGATTTATTATAATGTTGGCAGTTTGAATATGGAATATATAGCTAGGAATTTTGATAATATCAATAGTAGGATGCAAATTACGATTCTTGCTTTTATGCTGACTGGCATTTTAATTAAATTAGGGGTATTTCCTTTTCATTTTTGGCGGCCTAAAGCATATGCTGCAGCTCCTAGTTCAATTACAGCTTTACTTTCAGGAATTCTCCTTAATGTCTATCTACTTATATTAATTCGTTTATTTTGGTTTATAATTCCTTTTGACTTAATACTCTCAATTAATCTACAGTATTTTGTTTTCTATTTAGCTTTATTAACCTGTACAATTGGTCATGTTTTAGCTTTAAGAGAAGATGATATTAAAAGAATGCTTGCCTTTTCAACTATTGGTCATTTGGGTATGATTATAGCTGCTTTTGCTTTAAATACTACAGCTGGTTTTTATGGTGGTTTACTTCATACTGTTACTCATCTTATAATGAAAACAACACTTTTTTTAATAGTAGGTTATTTTTTGCAGTTTACTGGAGGATATCACTTTGCTGACTTTAATGGTATTGCATATAAAAATAAAGGTATATTTATTGTGTTTGTATTATCTGCTATGGGGATGATAGGAATCCCTCCTTTACCTGGTTTTTTTAGTAAATGGTATATAGTTAAAGGAATGCTTGAGTCAGGTCACTATTTAGCAGGATTTTTAATCTTGTTATTAAGTATCATAGCTATATTTTATTATTTGCGATTTATTTTAAGAGGATATAGTTTAGTAGATGAAGAAAACAAAATACTTAGTAAAAAGCTTAAACAAAATTTGACAGTTTTTTATAGAGAACGTACTGTTTTATCGGTGATTTACATTTTTGCTTTTTTCTTAATAATGATAGGCGTTTTTTATGATTTATTAACTGAACCTTTAATGGCTAGCATTTTGAATATATTGGAGGGTTTTTAATGCCAAAATATATTATTAGTTTTGTTTTTAATAATTTTAATTTTATCTTCTTTATGTTTGGTTTGATATTATCCACCTTTGTTATTCTGATTGCTAAAGAGTTCATAAAGGAAAAAATACAACGATATTACATTGTTTCTTTTGTTTTTTTAATTTCCTTTTCAGCTCTAATTTATACTGAAAGTTGGCTAGGCTTTATAGTTGCCTGGGAACTGGTTACGATTACAACTACTTTGATTCTTTTATGGAGGGGTAGGGGCTTAGCTAGTCAGTATTTTATCTTTCAGTTCTCTGGCACTGCTATTTTATTCTTATCATTTTTATTGGCTATGAATCAAGGTTATGACAGTATTATGCCAATTAATGAGGTATGGTTACAGAATTTATTAGTTTTAGGTGTGGGCATGAAAAGTGCTATTTTAGGATTTCATTTTTGGATGCCAGCTATATATTCAAAAGCCCCCATTCCATTTAATGCTATATCTTCTGGGTGGGTAGTTAAGCTTGGCTTTATACTTTTGTTAAAGGTAATTCCCCATGGAAATGCTTTGCTATTTGTTCTAGGGATTTTGATGGTTTTTTATGGAGGGTTTAAAGCATTAATAGCCAGTGACTTTAAAGTATTACTTGCCTTTAGTTCAGTTAGTCAGTTAGGGTTTATCGCGATAGGTATCGCTAGTGGAACTGTATATGGATATTTAGGAAGTATTTTTCATATTATCGCTCATGGCTTAGCAAAGTCTTCTTTGTTTATTATTTGTGGGCAAATGGTGAAAGAATATGCAAGTTCATGTATATATGATTTTAAAGTATTTTTTAAAAGACACCCTCTTAGCAGTTTTACTATGATAATTGCTTTTGCTTCGTTAATAGGAGTACCATTATTGGCTGGTTTTAATAGCAAATATCTACTAAAGTTTGGACTAAATAATCAGATCTTTTTTGCTATTATGATGTATGCTGCAACTTTGCTAACAGCTTTATATTCTTTGCGATTCTTATATTGGGGTATTTTTAAAGATTTATTACCTAGTAATGGAGCAAAGGAAGAAAAGAAAAGACAAAAGAATTTTCAATTACCCAGTATTCATTATTTAGTATTATTATTATTAAGCTCTCTAATTCTATTAGTGGGTTTACAAGCAGAATTAATAATGAATGCCATTATGGAAATTGATTTTACTTATAATCTTTTTATTGGTTTTATAGAAAATCTAATTATAATTACTTTAGCCTATTTAATTCTTAGATACTATAATTATTTTCAGCTTACTAGAAGAGAAGTTCCTTCTTTGGATGGGATTTTTCAAAAGCTTTATAAAATTTTATATAATATAGGCCGCAAATCTTATAATTGGATTTATCAAGATTTTCAATATCAGTTACTATGTATTCCTTTATTTTTAATTATTATTTTACTTTGGGGATTATTTTTTGTATAATATAAGTTAAGTGTTAAAATTTATATTATATGAGGTGAAGTAAATGAGTTTGAAAAATAATCGAAGTAATAAACCCTGGATTTATATTCCACTTGCTATGCTTATCATGTTATGCATGGGAACTGTTTATTCCTGGAGTGTTTTTAGACCTTCTGTTGAAGAAACCTTAAATATAGGGGCAACTCAAAGCGGAATGCCTTTCATGTTTTTCTTGTTTTTTTATGCAGTAACGATGCCAATTACTGGAGGTTTAATTGATAAGAAAAGTCCTGTATTAATGACTATTATAGGTGGAATAATGGTTGCTTTAGGCTGGTTTTTATCAGGCTTTACTACAAACGTTTATTACCTAACTATTACATATGGTATAATTGCTGGTTCTGGTGTAGGTGTTGCATATGGTGTGCCGATTGCTGTTGCGGCAAAATGGTTTCCTGAGAAAAGGGGTTTTGTAGTCGGGTTGACTTTGCTTGGTTATGGTTTGTCACCATTTCTTACAGCTCCTCTGGCTAATTTATTAATTAATAATTATGGCCCGATGACAACATTTAAAATATTGGGACTTGCTTTTGCTGTAATTATCACTATCTTAGCTTTACCTTTGAAATTCCCTGAAAAAACGGAGGAAATTGATAATCCTCTAGAAATGATGGACGGAGAAATGTCAGAAGATATTAACTCTATTAGTATCTTTAAGTCAAAAACTTTTTATGCTTTATGGGGATTATTTACAATAGGTACTTTGATTGGTTTGATGGCAATTTCTTTTGCAAGTCCAGTTGCTCAGGAAGTTGTTAACATGGGATCAAGAGAAGCTGCAGCTCTAGTTTCGTTTTTTGCTATTTTTAATGGTATAGGTAGACCTATTTTTGGTTGGTTGACTGATAGATTTTCACCTAAGTTTGCAGCTAGTGTTTCGTTTACTTTAATTTTATTGGCATCGATCTTAATGTTATTTGTAGGAGAAGGAAATGTAGTCTTATTTGCTATTGCTTTTTCTATATTGTGGTTGAATCTAGGTGGTTGGTTAGCGATAGCACCAGCAGCTACTGGAATCTATTTTGGTACAAAAAATTACAGCAAAAACTATGGTTATTTATTTACAGCTTATGGTGTAGGGGCAATTATTGGAACTATGCTATCCAGTAGTTTGAGAGACATCATGGGCTCTTATATCTTTGCTTTTTATCCAGCTATAGCCCTATCTATAATAGCTTTATTTCTGGCTGGACTTTTTCTTAAAAAGCCAGAATAGCAGTATAGGTTTTGGGATTAATGATTCTAAAAAAATAAACTTTGAGATTGGAAACATTTTATGGGATACTTAAATTAAGAATTTTATTTAAAAAAGTTCCAGTATAAGAAACTGGAACTTTTTAAGCTTGTTTACTTACTTTTTCAATGTGATATCTATTAAAGGCTATATTAATAATATTCTTGATTACATCATCATAGTTTAATCCCATTGTATTTGCCATAGCTACAAATAAAGAACTTTCTTTGTCTAATTCAGGTAGGACACTAGTATCAGTAATATATATCATATCATCTTCTGATATAATGAAGTTAATAATTCCATAGTCTCTAATTTCTAAAGCCTTATATGCTTCAATAGCTAGATTTTTAATGAATAGTTCTAGATCAGTAGGAATTAAAGCTGGGTAGATTTGCTTTAAAGATTTATTATGATTCATATTGTTATTATTATCAACGTTATTAAATTTTAATTCATGGACTGTTAAGGCTTCAGGATGATAATTACCCCAAACTGCAACAGCCAAATTTCTTCCTTTTATAAATTCTTCAACTAATATAGCTTGTTGATTTTGTATATTAAGCTTATCAAAAAATTGAAAATTAACTATAGGAAGTCCATGAGAACTAAGTTTATATTTACTTAAATCTTTGTATGAACTTATAAAAGTAGTTTTCATACTAGAACCAAGAAAAGGTAAGCCGCTTTTTTCTAACAATGATCTTGTTAAAATTTGCTCGTTTGTATTTGTATTAACAGTAGTATAGTTAAAAATAAGATGTGGATATATTGTTTTTATTTTTAGTAAAAAGTAATCATCTAAAGCTAATTGACTCACTTCATAACCTGAATTCTTTAGTATTATGCTAATACTATCAAGTGAGTTCTTGATTTTATTATCATTATTTTTATATTTTTTTTGATTTGGGGAATATGCAATAGATATTTTAGTTTTTTGTGACATGTAAATCACCGCCAATTTCTAAATGAATGAAATTATATAAAAAGGTGTTGATGAAATTTGTAAATTATACTAGGGTATAGAAATATTATAATCTGAATTATATCAAGAGGCAAGATGATTATTTTGGTATATTACCATAATAGAAACTGTTCGTAGATTTTTTTTGAAGATTATAAATGGGTTTTGATATATAAGTTGATAAATATCAAAGTCTATCAAAAGATTTTTAAAATTAAAAATTCGAGGATATATTATTTTTTGTGATATAATACTTAATGTAGAAATTTGTTGAATTACGAGGTGTTTAAAATTAACATAAAACTAGGATTTATAGCATTAAATTTTACAGTTGTATTTTTCTTTATATATTCAATTTTAGGGCTTTTAAGTATACAATCAATTAATTTATTGTTTATAGTGAAATTTTTAACATTCATTGCTTTATTTTTTTATATTTTATCAAATATATTTAAGGTGTTTTTCATTGAAAATAAAATAAAATATAATATTAATATTGAGGATCTAAAGAAAGTTTTACTGATTATTTTGAGTTCCTTACTTACTTTTTATTTAAATGTAAATATTGGATTTGGACCAATTATTTCATCTGCTTTAATTGGCATGTTGGGAGTTTTAATTATATCTAAATATGAAGTTGAGGTATTCTGTGGTTCTTTTCTTGGTATGGCTTCAGATTTAGTATTTATAACTTATAATCAATTTCTTATAGCAGCATTATTATCAGGAATAGTATTTGTTTTAGTAGACAATCACTATACTGGGATGGGTGGAAAGTTAGGTGCAATTGCTTTTACAGGATCTCTATTTGTAGGTATTTTTAATAATAGTAATTTCTTAACTAGTAGTATTCCAAGTTTTGAAATATCAATAATTTTGTTATTTTATGCTATTGGCGGTGCTATGCTAACTTATATATTAAGTATTCGCTTTAATTATAGTTCTGTATTCAGTTCTTCGATAGTTGGCTTGTTAGCTTCTTTGATTTTACCTATTTTTTATGGAGACTTAGGTAATCAATTGGCATTGATGGTTTTTTGTGCTTCTTTTGTTGGAATGTCATCTGAGGAGGTATTAGAAAATGAGTTTTATGTTTTAATTACTTCTTTATATACCGGTATAATATTCATTCTAACTTCTCCGTATTTTGGAGGCCTTGGAGGTAAATTGGGTATGACTGCTTTTGTTTCTGTCATATCTTTAAGAGGCAGTTTAGAGTTAATGAGTCTCTTTAGAAAAAGGAATCTTAAGAGAAGGGAAGAAGCTATAGGATAAGATTAAATTAAAATATATAAAAAAATGATAGCTAATTTAAATTAGCTATCGTTTTTTTTACTTGTTATAAAAGATTATTATTTTGATTCTTTGTAAAAAGTAGATTCCTAGAGAAATAGTTAAAGTGATTGTAAGCAATGAAATGAAGATTAGTGATATGAACATAAATCCACGTTGAGTATTAAATCCTTGTAAAAAAGGCATAAAAGTTGTTTCAACTGCACCTTGGAAAGGTCTAAATAAAAAGATGGTTAATATGCCAGCTAAAATACTTTGTAAAATTCTTGCAAATATATATGGTTTAAGCCTTATATCAGTACCATTAATCATAGTAGCTACCTGTGCGTGTACTGACATGCCACTCCAGGCAATAATAGCACTAGCAATAATAACTTGATGTAATAATGGTGCTACTGCCTGACTGGCAAGATTTGTACCATTAGAAATTTCAAAAAAACCACTGACTAAAGGAAGAACCATTGCTTCAGTAAATCCTAAAGGATGTAGTATATTAATTAAAAAATTACTAATGATAGTTATTATTCCTGTAACTAAAAACATTCTAGTTAATACTGAAAATAAAATAATGAAGCCTCCAACTAACAAAAGGGTATTAATGGATTCTTTAATTGAATCACCTATTAATTCACCAGTACTTCTGCCGTCTTTTTTTCTAGCTTCAACTAATTCGTCAATAGCATAAGAAAATATATTTTTTCTTCTTTTTTGATAAGAACTGGACTTTAAGATAGTTCTATCTTCTTCTCCTTTATAGAAACGAAGAGAAAAACCAACGATTAAACTAGAGATATAATGTGCAGCAGCTAGAATTATTCCAAGTTCAGCTCTATGAAACATTCCTACTGCTACAGCACCAATCATAAATAGTGGATCTGCAGTATTAGTAAATGCCACCAATCGTTCTGCTTCTGTCTTGCTACAAAGATTTTTTCTTCTTAAATTTCCTGTTATCTTTGCTCCTATAGGATATCCAGATGCTAATCCCATTGCCATAGCAAAAGCACCTACTCCTGGAACTTTAAAGACTGGTCTCATTAAAGGTTCCAATAATGCTCCAAGGAAGTGAACTACACCTAAGCCCATTAAGATTTCAGCAATGATAAAAAAGGGTAATAAAGAAGGAAAGACCACATTCCACCATACTTCTAAGCCTTCAATAGCTGCTTCAAAAGCCTGTTCAGAAAATATTATGATACAAATAGTTATAACGACTGCGGTTACTGCAGCAATTATATATTTTTTCTCCTGTTTAGTATACATTTCTTTATCCTCCCAAATTTTTATTCGTTTCTCTTTATATATAGTATTGTAGTATGTAGAATAATATAACTTAAATTTTAAAGACATGGGAGGAGTTTTATCGCGTGATATAAAATCTCTTTAAAAGGTATTTCACATACTATCTAGAAATAAATACATATGAAACTTTCGAAATATGGAAGCAATAATCAAACTTTTAATTGAAAGAGCTTTAATGAAAAACATGAGGTAAGATTAAATTACAGAATAAGTGAAAATAAATATAAGTGAAAAACAAGGTATATTATTTTTTACTTTGAGGAGGTTAATTTCTATGATTAAGATATACGGAATTAATATATCAGAAGAATTGGATAATAAAATATATAACATTTTTTTAAATTTGATTTCTCCAGAAAAGCAAAATAGGATTAAGAGATTTAGATTTTTTCAAGATGCACAACGGTGTTTACTTGGAGATATATTAGTTAGATATGCTATCTGTAAAAATTTAGATATTGACAATGACTTACTGAAGTTTTCTAGTAATGAATATGGTAAACCCTTTCTTTTGAAACCTAAAGATTTTTATTTTAACATTTCTCATTCTGGAGACTGGGTTGTATGTGCTGTAGGTAATAAGCCTTTAGGTGTAGATGTAGAGCTAATAAAAACAATAGATTATAATATTGCTAAGAGATTTTTTTCTAAAGATGAATTTAATGATTTACTTAAAATAGATAAAGAGAAAAGATTAGAATATTTTTATAAGTTATGGACTTTAAAAGAAAGCTATATCAAGGCTGAAGGCAAGGGTTTATCAATACCTTTAAATACTTTTTCCTTTAAAATAAAAAAAGATGATATAAAAATATTTAGTCAAAAAGAGTTGAAACCATACTTTTTTTGGCAGCATAAACTATATGAAAATTATATCTTATCCCTTTGCTCATTAAAAAAGTTAGATAAAGAATGTATTGAAATAGTTTCTTTATCTCAGTTATTAAATTATATGGTTTAAACAGAACTGTATTTTTAAAAAGTTTCATCAAAAATGTCGAGTTTTTATAAACTCACTATGATATTATAGTATTTAAGTTCTGGAGGTGTTTTGATGTTTGTTGCTTTTACGGCTGTTTTAGATTATATAGAAAACCGGGTGACTGAGGATATTAGTGATGAAGAAATTGCAGATATAGCAGGTTTTTCTAGATCTCATTTTAGAGCATTATTTCGAGAAGCTAACGGTCAAACATTAGTTAGATACATAAAGAAGCGTAAACTATCTCATGCTGCTTTTAAATTAATTAATACAGATATAAATATACTTGACATTGCCGTAAGCTATGGTTTTAATTCACATGATTCTTTTACAAGGGCTTTTCGCAGAGAGTTTGGAGAAAGCCCCAGTCAATTTCGAAAAAAGAAAGAAAATGTGAGTTCCAAAATAATTGTTCCTGGTATTTATGGGCCTTTTATAGTAAACAGTGAAACCAGTAGTAATAAAATTCAAGAAGATTGTAGTGTTAAAAACTCCATATCTAATAAAATATTTCAAGATAAGAAGACCCTGGAAAATATTGATAGCACTGTTTTGTATGGTGTACCTGCATTTGGCGAAGGTGAAAATACACCATTTGTAGCATCATTTCGTTCATGCCTTGCTTACCTTGGTCGTCATATTACTTAATTAAAATACATATCATTGAGCCATCTTTTTATAAATAAACTAGGATTATCGGGCAGAAAATGAACTGAAATAACTCCCAAGATCATTTATACTTTAATTAGCATTTGCAAAATGTTAAGCCTTGTACAAGGAAAAAAGTATAAAAATACTGTCCATTAAATAATAAAAAGGAGGCAATATAATGGTCAATGTTAGAATTGAAAAAAAGGATTCATTTAGGATTATAGGTGAAAAGATTTATATTACCAAGCTGGAACAATTTTCTGATTTTTGGAGACTTAGTCATGAAAATGGACTTATTGAAAAGTTGAATGAGATTAGAGAAAATTATGGGTGCCCTATCACAAATGGAACACATATAGGATTATCATGTACAGAAAATGATCCAGAAAATAGAGATTTCTATTTTTTTGTTTCAATTGAATATCCAGATAATATAAGCTATCAGGGTGAACTTGAAGTCTATAATGTGAATGAATTTAAATGGGCTATATTTTCAAAAAATGACACTGAAATTAAGGCTCTATATGACTGTGAAATGTATGCTTTCAAAGAATGGTTACCTTCATCTCATTACAAACATGCATATGGTCCTGAAATGGAAGTGTATCATAAGGATAAAATAGAATTTTGGCTACCAATAGTTGAAAAGTAAGTTTTTTAATTAAATGGAGGGAATTATAATGGATTGGCTTAAACGAATGAATAATGCAATGGAGTATATTGAGAGTAATCTTGCAGGAGAAATTGATTATAATAGGATAGCTGAACTAGCAAGCTGTTCTATATATAATTTCCAACGTGTATTCTCTTATATTATTGATATACCTTTATCAGAGTATAGAAGACGGCGGCGTTTTACATTAGCTGCTTTTGAACTTCAAAATACTAATATTAAGGTAATAGACCTTGCTTATAAGTATGGTTATCAATCTCCTGAAGCCTTTGCTCGTACTTTTCAAAATATTCATGGAGTTACTCCTAGCAGTGCAAGAAAGATGGGAGTAAATTTGAAAGCCTATCCACGTATTTCCTTTCAAATATCAATTAAAGGTGATCTGGAGATGGATTATCGAATCGAAAAAAAAGATGGCTTTTCAATTTTTGGAGTTGAAGAAATATTTCTAATTGAAGATGAAGATAGCAAACAAATACCAAAATTTTGGTTAAAGTCTATTGAAAAAGGAACTCTAAAACGTATTGAGGGGGCATCTGACCTAAGTTGTGATGAATCATTGGTAGGAATAAAACCAGTTATGGCTGCTATATCTTATAGGGATACTGGAGAAAATACTTTCCCATATTTGTTATCTGCTTTTACACCTGAAAGTGGAGTAGCAGAAGGATTTGACACAGCAAAGATTCCTGCATTAACCTGGGCAATATTCAAGTCCGAAGAGCATAGTAAAGATAAAACATCGCAAGTTATACAAGATTTGTGGAAACGTATTTATAGTGAGTGGTTTCCTACAGCAGACTATGAGCCATTAGGTAGTTATGAACTTGAACTCTATGGTATATCTGAGAATGGTAAAGACTATTGTGAAATATGGATACCCCTTATGGAAAAAGCTTGTGAATGAAGCTAGATAATTTTGACAAATTTCATAAAGAATTGTATAATAGTTCCATTACTGTCTAAGGAAGGGTGTAGTTATGATAAACGAAAATGTCTTACATAAGTCGGCAGATAGCTTTCAATTTGAAAAGAAATCACTGAAGTTTGTAAGTAACTCTACTAACCTTATTTATGAATTTGAAAGGAGTAATAGAAGTTATATTCTTAGGTTTTCTGAAAGACCATTGGAATGTGTTAATGGAATTAAGGCAGAAATAGAATGGTTAGATTATCTGAAGAAAAATGGTGTTAGCGTATCACAACCCATTAAAACAAAAAATGAAGAATTTCTCAGTGTTATTCAAGATGATGGTAGAACATATATTGTAACTGCCTTTGAAAAGGCTCAAGGTGTAGCTATTGATGAAAAAGATGACAATATCTGGAATGCTTATCTTTTTCAAAGATGGGGACAGACTATGGGAAAGATTCATTCTCTTTCAAAAAAGTACAAGATAGCTGATAAAAAGGTAAAAAGAGGAGAATGGGATGAGGGAGGTATATATGCTCCTGACCTGCACCTTAATTCTTATGATCTAGTAATTGAAAAATGGTGGTCTCTTCTTAGTGATTTAAGAAATTTAAGTAAAGATAAAGATTCCTATGGATTAATACATAATGACTTTCATCACTATAATTTTTTGCTAGACAAAGATAAGATTAATGTTTTTGATTTTGATGATAGTGTTTATGGCTGGTTTATATCTGATATAGCTATTGCTCTATATCATGCGGTATGGTGGGGAGCGCCAGAGAAGAAGCATGAAAGAGAAGGGTTTGCTAAGAAATTTCTCGATAGCTTTATGGAAGGGTATAGCAAGGAAAATAGTATTATTGGCTTAAGCAATTACCTGTTTTCTTGAAATACAGGGACATGTTATTGTTTATAGTCTTTGTTAAATATTGCTGGGATATGAACAATTTGAATGAAGATCAAGAAAAAACATTAAAAGAAATGAAGTTTAATATTGAGAATGATATACCTTATCTTGATTTTATTTAATTTCTATATGTAGTAACTATGATATTTAATCATATCTATTTAAAGAATTTATCCAGGTTCTTTAGGCCTGGATAATTTTTAATTAGAAGATTCTTTTCTGATTTTGATATGACCATACGTACTACCTTGTTGCCAGGAATAATCCAATGATAAGCCAAAATAAATATTATTTGAACCGTAATTACGATAGCCACCTTCTAAAATAAGGCTTCCTAACCTATAACCGCCACCAATTCTGTAGAAAAAGTCATTATCAAATGAATGGAACTCACCTGTAATAAAAGGGCTAATACGATAATTGTCATCTAGATAGTATCTTAAACCAAAACTTAAGTAACTATAGCTTTCTTTACCAAATCTTTTGTTTGAATTTATATAAAAAGAATGTCCTGTTTGAGGAGAAATTTCTAGTACTTTAACACTATAATTATCATTATAGATAGAAACTCCACTTTTAAATTCAGCTGCTTCAGTATTACTTTTTCCAACTAAGAGTATTCCTGTTATTAAAAACACTAGTAAAAGTAAAGACTTGCGATTTTTAGAACACATTTTAATTCTCCTTTCTATTAAGACTCATATAAATTATTCGTTAAGTTTAATGTAAATCCTTCCTTATTTTATTTACTTTTTTTCAGATATCAGAAATATTTTAATATTTTTCCGGAAAGAATCAGTTTTCTTTGCCTAAATTTTTTAATATGATATAATAAACTAAAATAAGTCAGCATTAGATTTGATAGTGGAGGGATTTAATGAGTCAAAATAGAGATAATAACTTGAATTTAAATTTATCTAAAGAAGAAAAGAAACAAGTTATGGATGAAATTAAATTTTATTTTGAGGAGGAAAGGGGAGAAGAGATAGGAATTATCGCATCTGAAAATTTTCTGGATTTTTTCTTAAATAATCTTGGAAAGTACATATATAATAAGGCCTTAGATGATGCAAAAATATGGTATGAAAGCAGAATGGGTAATATGGAATCGGACTACTATGCTATATATAAATAAAGTTAGTTTTATGGATTTGAATTTTGCTTATAATAATATTTACTTTAAATTACAGTAATTAAATAAAAAAATACAAGAGGTGAATATATATGAGAGATATAAATGAACTATTAAAGGAATTAACTTTAGAAGAGAAAGCTTCACTGTGTTCAGGTGCAAGTAGGTGGTCAACTAAACCGATAAAGCGACTGGAAATACCTCATCTGAATTTGTTTGATGGACCACATGGTCTTAGAGGATTGGATAAAATAGACGCCTTTGATATTCCTAATAAGCCAGGCACCTGTTTTCCAACAGCTTCTGCTCTGGCCTCATCCTGGAATAGGGATTTAATAAGTGAAGTAGCAAATGCTCTGGCTGAGGAAGCAATTGATCATAATGTACATGTCTTACTTGGACCAGGCACAAATATTAAGAGACATCCTTTAGGTGGTCGTAATTTCGAATATTTCTCTGAAGATCCTTATTTAGCCGGAGAAATGGCAGCAACTTATATCCAAAATGTACAAAAGAATGGAGTAGGAACATCACTGAAACATTTTACAGCTAATAATCAAGAACATCAGAGATTTTCTATAAATGCTGAAATTAGTGAACGAGCATTAAGAGAAATCTATTTGCCAGCTTTTGAGAAGGCAGTTAAGGAAGCTCAACCCTGGACTGTAATGTGTGCCTATAATAAGATAAATGGAACCTTTGGGGCTGAAAACAAATACCTTCTAGATGAAATACTTAGAAAAGAGTGGGGCTTCCAGGGAATTGTGGTTTCAGACTGGTGGGCTACCCATGATAGGGTTAAGGGTATTTTAGCTGGTCTTGATCTGGAAATGCCAGGTTCATCACCTGTTAATGACAAAAAGATTGTAGATGCTGTCAAAGATGGTAGTTTAGACGAAAAAGAACTGGATAAAGCAGTCAAGAGAATCCTGCAGTTAATTGAGAAAGTGGAAGAAAATAAGGAGCAGTTTGAAAAGAACATAAATAAGAATAATACCGGGACAGACAAGATAGCAGAACTTGATTACGAAAAACATCATCAATTAGCCAGGAAAGCTGCTGCCGAGTCCATGGTACTTTTGAAAAATGAAGATCAACTTTTACCTATAAAACTTGATGAATCAACCTCAATTGCTATATTAGGAGAACTGGCAGAAACTCCAAGGTATCAAGGGGCAGGAAGCTCTAAAGTGCGCCCGACTAAAGTATCAAATGCCCTGGAAGAGATAGAAAAATATCTTAAAATGAAAAATGGAAAAAATGATTTCAATCTGGAAATTGAATATGCTAAGGGGTATAGATTATCAGAGGATGATAATAAAGAATCAGAGATAGACTTATTAGATGAAGCTAAAAAGCTGGCTGCCAAGATGGATAGAGTAATTATCTTTGCAGGAATACCTGAGAATGTAGAATCTGAAGGTTATGATAGAAATGATCTTGAAATCCCTCAAAAACAGGTTGATCTTATAAAGGCTATTCTGGATGTTCAGCCCAATACAATTGTAGTTTTAAATAATGGTGCTGCAATAGCAATGGATCAATGGATTGATAAGGCTCATGCAGTTCTAGAAGCATGGCTGCCAGGACAGGCTGGAGCTGAAGCAGTAGTAGATATTATTTTTGGAGAAACTAATCCTTCAGGGAAATTAGCAGAAACTTTCCCTGTTTGTCTTGAGGATACACCTGCCTTTGTTAATTATCCTGGAGAAGCAGGACATGTCCGTTATGGAGAAGGAATTTTTGTAGGTTATCGCTATTATGATAAGAAAAACATTGCGCCTCTTTTTCCTTTTGGCCATGGTTTGTCTTATAGTGTTTTTGAGTATAGTAGATTAGAGATTAAAAAGATTGATGCTAGTCAGATTGAAAATAAGGAAGTTGATAAAATAGATGAAAATGAGCTAATCGCAGAAATAAAATGTACAGTAAAAAATATTGGCTCAGTAAGTGGCCAGGAAGTAGTACAACTTTATATTGGACAGGATAAACCAACAGTTATGAGACCAATTAAAGAATTAAAAGGCTTTGAAAAGGTACAACTGGAAGCAGGAGAAAGTAAGACTGTTACTTTCAAGCTTTCATATAGGGACTTTGCCTATTATAGTACTGAAAGAGAAAAATGGTTTGCAGAAAATGATAAGTACCAAATTATAATCGCTAGTTCTTCTAGAGACATAAGATTGAGTGAAGAATTTATACTGGATATTGCTGAGGAAAAAGCTCTAAAACTTAGTTCCGATACACCTGCAATAGACTGGTTGAATGATAAGCAGGGACGTAAGATTATGGAAGAAGTATTAAGTCCTGAACAAATAGAATTACTTGAGTCAAGAGAATATGTTCCTATCAGTGATAAACCTATATTCCGCTTGCATAGCTTTAGTAAAGGGGAAATTACTGCTGAACAGGTGGCAGAAATTTTAGATAAAATTGAAAAATAAATTCTTATAAAAGAAAAAAATATTCTTGAGTATTTAAAGAGCTCCCATTCGTATTAATGAACTGGGAGTTTTTTTGATGAATTAAAAAAATAAAAGGATTTATCTATCATATGGTGAATAAAGATATAAGAAATAAATGTTAATTAAGGAAAAAGAAGAAAAATGACTAAAAACGTCGTAAATTATACATAAAAAAAGAATTTTGCGTATTTGCTTGAATAGTAATTTGCTTTTAGCTTAGAAGAAGGGAATGATAGTTGCAATGAGTAGTAAGAAGGAAAGTCTGCTTTCTAATAATTTTTATGTTTTAAAAATGGTATATAAAATACATCCCCAAAGAATCTATTTGGAATTCCTTAAATATGGACTGGATAATTTCAGATGGATATTTTACAGCATTATTTTCCTGAGGTTTTTACTTGAATCCATGGAGACTAATAGAGATTTTAGTGATATTGTCATTTTTATTATTTTAAGTATTTTTGTTTTTATGTTTGTAGATTTTTTTAATAAATGGTTTGATAATTACTTCAGACCACTTAGTGATAATATTATATATGAGAATGTATATCAACAATTGTATAAAAAAGCAGAAGAGGTTGAGCTTTCCTGTTATGAGGATAATGAATTCTACAATAATTATACAGTTGCTATGGAAGGTGCTAACGAGAGAATCAGTCAAACTATAGAAAATTGCTCTAAAATAATTTTTGCATTTATAGCTGCAATTTATATATATTATACCATGTTTAGGATAGATCCCTGGGTAATATTATTTGCTGTTTTCCCACTGATTGGCAACTTCTATTTCGGTAAAAAAACCAATGTAATATATTTTAATCGTCATATGCAATCTGTACCATACCAGAGGAGAATGGAATACGTTAATCGAATAGTCTATTTAAAAGAATATGCCAAGGAAATAAGGCTTTCTAATATCTTCTCAGTTTTAAAAGATACATATAATACCGGTTATAACGGAGTCCTAGGAGTAATAGAATCCATGAAATCAAAGGCGGTCTGGACTTTTTATGCTAAAATTTTATTCAGTTTCTTATTTATTTTTGAAGGAGTTTTACTTTATGGTGCATATAGAGCAATAGTAAGTCAATCAATTACATTAAGTGAATTTTCTATTTTAGCAAGTGCTATGGTTAGTGGTGCCTGGATGATAATTGATGTTGCAGAAAGAATGGTTTCTATTTATGAAAACGGTATCTTTCTCAACAAGTTGAAAGAGTTTTTAAATTATACAGCAAAAATTACTGAAAAGGAAGAAGCTAAAAATATTAATCATCCAGTAAAATCTATAGTTTTTGAGAATCTGAGTTTCTCATATAAAGAAGGGGATCCTCAACTTGAATCAATTAATTTAAAAATTACTTCTAGAGAAAAAATAGCCATAGTTGGTCAAAATGGAGCAGGTAAAAGTACTTTTGTAAAACTTTTAATGAGATTGTATGATCCATCAGAAGGCAGGATAATGCTTAATGGCATAGATATTAGAGACTATAAACTTCAGGACTATCGAAACTTATATGGTACTACTTTTCAAGATTATCAAGTTTTCTCAATGAGTGTTGCAGAAAATGTACTTATGAAACAGATAGAAACTAAAGAAGAGGAAAATAGGGTTATTGATGCTCTTAAGAAAAGCGGTATTTATGATAAAGTCAAAAAACTTCCCAAAGGAATAAATACTATTTTGACCAAAGAATTTGATGAAAATGGAGCAGTATTATCTGGAGGAGAAATGCAAAAAATTGCTATAGCAAGAGCTATTGCTAATAATTATCAGGTGGTAATTTTAGATGAACCTACCAGCGCTTTAGATCCTCTTGCTGAATACTATCTATATGAAAACATTATGGAAGCTTGCAGGGATAAGATTGTTATCTTTATTTCCCATCGTTTATCATCTGCTATGCTGGCAGATCATATCTATATGTTAGAAGATGGTAGAGTAGTTGAAGCAGGTAATCATAAGCAATTAATGAGACAAAAAGGGAAATATGCAGAAATGTTTAATAAACAGGCAGAGAAATATAGAGAAGATAATATGAAGAGCATTGATACTGTAAATTCAATGGCTGTAAAAAGAGGGGTTTAAAATGTTAGATAAAAATATATCTCAAAAACATAGTGGTAAAAAAGTTTTTCAAAATAATTTATTTATGATCAAGTACGCATGGAAAAATGCCCCCCTTTATATTTTTTCTACATGTTTAAATATAAGTCTAAGAAACACTATGAATTTTATTGAACATGTAATCGGGATTAAGTTTATAATTGATACTATTCAATATGGGAGACCATTTTCACATGTCCTTTATTATATTATTGCTGTGAGTATTATTATATCATTGGTTAAGATTTTCGATAGCTATTTCTATCAAAGTATTGAACTAAAAGGCAAAGAAAAGTTATATAAGAATCTTCGTCTGGAATTATATAAAAAGGCAGCTAATTTGGATCTATCCTGTTATGATAATCCGGAATATTATAATGACTATGTCTGGAGTATTAGTGAAGTGAGAAATAGGGTGGATAAATCAATTGACTGCTTAACCCAACTTTGTGGAACTATTACAGTTGTTCTAACTACTGGCGGCCTGTTTTTCTTTATTGAACCCTTTGGCTTACTTATTGTTTTCTTTTCTGTAATTTTAACTACGATAGTCAATAAGAAAATTAATAAACTAAGATATCAAATGAGTCTGGATTTAAATAAAGATGATCGAAAAAGAAAATACATTAACCGGGTTTATTATATGGCTGATTATGCAAAAGAAATGAGGCTTTATTCCCTCTCAGAGATGTTAAGAAGAGATTTTTCTGAAGCTAATATGAATATGCGTAAAACTATTAAAAAGTATTCAAAAAAAATAATGTTTCTCAGCTTTATATCTGATTACATACTAAGTAGTTTTCTATTACAGGGTCTCTATATTATATATATAGTTTTTATAACTATGGTTAGGGGAGCTATTAGTTATGGTAGTGCAGTTGTTCTTTTGAATTCTACAAGAAGGCTTAAGTATAATCTTCAAATTTTTACTGACCTATTAAGAGATTTTCAGGAGAATAGTCTTTATATAGATAAGGTAAGACAGTTTATGAATTATGAAGGACAAATAAATGATAGTCCCCAAGCAACTCCCTTAATTTTAAATGATAGAAAGAGAAGGAAAGGTGCCCTGTCATTAAAGAATGTTTCTTTTCGATACCCAACGGAGAAAGACTATACCTTAAAAGATATCACTATGGAAATAGGGGCTAATGAAAAAATAGCTATTGTTGGTTATAATGGTGCTGGTAAAACTACACTTGTTAAGTTACTTATGCGTTTGTATGATGTTGATGAAGGTGTTATAACTCTTGATGGTAAAGCAATAAATAATTATAAAGTAAGAGATTATCGAAAAAGTTTTGCTACTGTTTTTCAGGATTATCAACTTTTTGCCGCTAATATTGCTGAGAATGTTAAAATGGATAGATTATCAAAGAAAGACGATGAAAATATTCTCAGGTCATTAGATCAAAGTGATTTCAGGCGAAAGTTAGATACACTGGATAATGGAATAATGACACAGTTAACTAATGAATTTGATGAAAAAGGTCTTGAATTATCAGGTGGCGAGGCACAGAAACTGGCCATTGCTAGAGCTTTTAATAAGGAAGCTAACTATATTATCCTTGATGAACCTTCCAGTGCCTTAGATCCTATAAGTGAATATGCAATAAATGAGTGTACCTTTAATATGGCCAGAGACAAGACAGTGATCTTTATATCCCATCGTTTATTAACTACTCGCTTTGCAGATCGCATTTATATGCTGGAAAATGGTAGGATAATTGAGCAGGGGAGTCATGAGGAATTGATGAATTTAAGAGGAAAATATTTTGAAATGTATGATTTACAATCAAAGAAATACCGGGAAATTACAGGGACTTAAAGAAAGGGCTGAAAGTCAAAAGACTTGCTTGAATACATATATTCAATGGCATCTATGGAAGATTTAAATGAAAGTCAAAAAACAAAAATGATAAATTTTATGAAAAACAAAAGAACACAAATGGAATAATAGAAATACTTAAAGAATATGGTACCTTTCTTGCAGTGAAATAAATGTATATATATAGCTCCTATATAATATAGGAGTTTTTTACTACTAAATTTAATATGTGAAAAATAATTATAGTTATCTTTTACCTCGTATTAATATTAAGATAATGTTATATTTAACTTAGGATGGATTTTTATTAAGATCTGGAGGTAATATTAATGAAAATAGAAATTGATCCAGTATTAAAAGATGAGAAGACAATAGTAGCACGCTTAATAGAATTGTATGAATATGATTTTTCTGAGTTTACAAATGCTGACGTAAATCAATTGGGTCTATTCTGAAATGAGGTGTAATGAGATGGATTATTTAAAGAAGACAGAGGAGTATTATTCAAAATTTTTGGATTTTGAACTGTCAAAAGTTCGTGAAAAGAGATGTAGAATTCAAAAAAACATCAAAACGAAATACCAGGCCTAAGGGGTATAGTAGATGTTTTCACCTATATTCTTATATTTCAAATGAAAGTATTATTATTTCTTTCAGCAAGCAAAAGATTAGAAGATCAAGTAGATGAAATTAAAGATATAATAAAAGATGAGATATCTCGACACTAGCAAAGCTATACAATTATCTAAATACCAAAGCTATGGAAAATAACTACTCTTATATTACTATAAAAATTTTAATAAAACGGAGGTTAAAACATTGTTGTGTCAAGCATTAAGTTCAATTAAAATTGTGTTAGTATATGCGAAAATTCCTGCCGGCTTAAAAATATTACAATGTATATTTGCTGCAATTTTGACACCTCTAAGTATCTACTTTACTCAAAATCTCATCGATAGTATAGAGAGATATATTAGTGGAGCTATTGATTTAAGACCTATATTCTTATATATGTTCATCTTGCTTTTTTCTTTGTTTTTTATTGCAAGTAATGGTTTCTTTGATAATATATTGAATATATCCATGAGAAGAAATATCAATAAAAACCTAAGTTCAGTTATTGTTGGTAAATTCAAAAAAATAGATTATAAATGTTTTGAAGACAGGCAAATGCATGATACAATCAAGCGAATGGGTGATAGGCCTCAAGATAAAATCCTTAATATTTTTATTACTAGCCTAGATACAATATCTTTATTAATTACAATATTGGGAATATCCATTATTTTCACTCAGGTATCGCTATCTTTTTCTTTGACTTTTATTCTAATACTAATTCCGATCTTATGGCTAAATTTTAAAGGGATAGATATGATGAACACATTGCTTACCTCACAATCCGAACAAGAACGTCGTATGGAATATTTAAGTAATTTGTTAAACGAAAAAGAAGCATTGCTTGAAATAAAAATCTTCAATGCAATTGATTATATAATGTCTAAATGGAAAAAAGTAAATAAAAAGGTGCTTGATGAGCGTATTAAGACTACTATTCATTCTCAGAAATATTATGCTATAAGTACCTTATTATTAATATTATGGGCAGCTTATATTGTTTTTTCACTTATTGGAGCAATACATCGTTCTAATATTAGCATTGGTTTATTTGTGGCATTACTTGGGTCTGTGGGAACAATATTAGATTTAAGCAGAACACTAGCCAGTAACTTTTCCGATCTTTCTCAACAATACTTAGAGATAAAACATTATCATACATTCTTGTCATTGCCTGAAGTAGATGAAAAAGAAAGTTCTCTTAGACTTGTTGAGCCTCACGTTGTATTTGATAATGTATATTTTACATATCCCAAAACAGATAAAGAAATTTTAAAGGGAGTATCCTTTGAAATATCTCCGACACAAAAGACTGCTTTAGTTGGAAAAAATGGTGCAGGAAAGTCTACAATTATTAAACTTCTTTGCAAACTATATAAACCTGAAAGTGGTAAGATCACTATAAATGGCGTAGATTTAAATGACATATCATCAGCACAATTGAAAAAAATCTATGGTGTTATTTTTCAGGATTACTCATGTTATACACTAACATTGAGGGAAAATATTGCCTTTGGTGATATTGAAAAACTTAATGATGACAAATCCATTGTAAACGCCATCAAAAATGGGCTGGCAACTGATGTTCTAAACGAAATGCCAAAAAGTATTGACACCAACTTAGGTAAGTTAGAAGATGACGGCATTGATTTATTTGGAGGACAATGGCAACGTATAGCAATTTCCAGGGCGTGTCTGTCAGATAGTGCATTTGTAATTTTGGATGAGCCAACAGCATCATTAGATCCTGTTGGAGAAAGTGAAATGTATAGTGCTTTCTCTGAACTATTAAAAAATAAGGGATGTATCATGGTCTCTCATCGTTTGGCCAGCGCTAAACTTGCTGATAATATCATTGTGATTGACGATGGAACTATCATTGAACAGGGAACACATTCCACACTTATGTCGAAATCAGGCTTATATCATTCTATGTTTACTGCGCAAAGTGCCTGGTATGATATTGAAAAAGAGGCGATTAACTGATTATGAATAAGAGATATAGTACTGTACAGATTCTCATAAAGGTATATAGGCAGACTTTAAAATTCGTTCCTATTTCGGGAATAATAGGTATTTTAAATTATCTTGCTCAAGGATTGTTTCCCGCCTTCACTTCCTTAATATTAATTAATTTATTTGACAATGCTTATGAGCTTTCCCGGGGAATTGATACTTTGCGTTTAGTAATTATATATGGATCATTGTTCGTAATAGCTCATGCTCTTGTTTACATTTTATTATTTATATCAAGCATTACGATAAATGCAGGGGTTTATGAGCGGTGTACAAGCTATTATAAGATGAAATTGTCTGAAAAAACTTCGAAATTACCTCTAATAAGCTTAGAGAACAGTGATATACTCAATCTTCAAAGCAGGGCAAGAGATTGTGTTAATCGTGAAGTTCTAAGTCAAATATTTATGTCCTCAATCGTATTTATAACAAATGGTATCAGTATTGTTTCAGTAATTTCTGTGTTATCAGCATTTGATCTAAGGTTTATTCCTATTTCTCTTTTAAGTGTTCTACCATATTTTATTGCAAGAATTCTAAGAGGGAAGGAATTTTATCTACTCAAACGTAGACAGGCCAAGAAAAGCCGTCGATTACTTTATCTTTGGAGCTTATTTAACAATAAGCAAAGCGTAAAAGAAATGCGAGTGATGGGATTTGGAAATTATATTACTGACAAATGGATTGAAACTAGAGATGAAGTAAATGAGGAATTATGGCAACATGATATAAAGGAAGGTAAATCGCTACTCATTTGTGATGCATTAAGAATTATAGGATATGGTTCAAGCATATTGTTGGCATTGATATTAGTCATAAACAATAATATCTCTCTTGGTGTATTTGGAGCTTGTATTGCAGCATTTCGAGCAATGCAGGAAGCTAGTAAAAATTTTTTAATTGATCTTGGAAAAATACCTGAAAAAATAGCGTTTGCCAATGATTATTATGAATATTTAGATTTAGCAGAGGAATATAAAGCAGTTGATTATAAAGGCTGTAATTCATTCTCAAGCTTAAAACGAGATATAAACATTAAACAACTCAGTTTCAAATATCCAAACAGTGAAAATTTTGCTTTGAAAAATATATCTATAAAAATATCAAAAGGTGAAAAAGTAGTGATCCTTGGCGTTAATGGAAGCGGAAAAACTACACTAGCAAAGTTGATATTAGGCTTGTATCCTCCATATAAAGGTGGAGTTTATTATGATAATACAGATATCAATGATATTGAAAGAAAATCACTTTATCAACATGTATCTGCTATATCACAGGATTTTATGAGATATAGTTTAACTTTACGGGAAAACATTGCAATTTCTGATTTAAAAAAGATTTCAAACGATTCAATAATTACCGAAACAATTTGTAATCTTGGATTGGAGGAATTGTTAAAATCAAACAATGGATTAGACATACAAATGGGTCGAGAATTCGGTGGGCAGGAATTATCAGGTGGTCAATGGCAAAAACTTGCAATAGCTCGTGGACTCTTTAAAGCCAGCGAGTTTATAATACTTGACGAACCTACCAGCACATTAGACCCGATCATTGAAACAGAGATACTAAAGCAATTCATAGAAATAGCTAGAAACAAGACAGCAATTATTATATCTCACAGAGTTGGACTTTGTAAATTTGCTGATAAAATAATTGTCATGAAAGATGGAGAAATATGTGAGTCAGGTACACATAGTAGCTTGATTACTAGAAATGGTGAATATCAAAGCTTATATGTCTCTCAAGAGCAATGGTATCGTTAGACGTAAAAAATAACTATAATTATCTTTTACCTCGTATTTTGCTTAATATAATGTTATATTTAACCTAGAATGAATAAATTTCTAAAAAAGATTATTGGAATAAATTTCTAGATGTATGCAAAACGAAAGATAAAATAATGGAGGTTTTAAATGGTAGATTTAAAAGATTATGGTTTTATTCCCAAAATGATGCCTGAGGATGAAAATGGTATCCCAGCTCGTATTACAGCAGTACATAAAGAACGTTATGAACTCATTTGTGAATATGGGGAAACACATGGTAGATTAAAAGCAAGTATATATTACAACAATCAAGATGAGAGTTTTCCTATAACTGGAGATTTTGTATTAATTCAATATAATGACATCGGTGATAGTCAAATTATAAAAACTCTAGAGCGAAAATCAAAGTTTTCACGCAATGATTTTTCAGGCCATGCTGCTGATTATGTTAAAACTGTTAAAGAACAGCTTGTTGCCTCTAATTTCGATTATGTCTTCATTATGGTATCGCTAAATCATGATTTTAATCTTAAACGTATTGAGCGCTATCTTACTGTAAATTAGCAAATTAAAATTGCAATAATTATCAAATTAATTTTACATAAA